>NZ_DOEM01000029.1:0-22482 GCF_003533255.1 Pediococcus sp. | reverse complement strand
TCCTACTAAAACTTTACACTAACCTAATCAATGTACTTGAACACCATGTTCATGTAAAAATTCTAGTTTGTTTTCTCTAGCTTGATGTTTAAAATGGTACTCGGCACTCAAAGCGTCATGTTTGTTGTCAAAAGTTTCATAGTATATCAAACGCACTGGTCTGCGTTTTTTCATGCGCGTGTACTTAGCACCCTTTCCAGCATTGTGAGTTGCCACACGGGCTTTTACATCCACAGTAAATCCTCCATACAAAGTGCCATCCGCACATAACAAAACATAAAAGAAATACTGACGAGTTTTATTTTCTTCCATATAAAAATCCTTTAACCTCTTGCGAGTATTCTTCACCCTCATATTCATACAACGGATCCATGAATCGGATTCCATCTGGCCGTCCATCTTTAATCGCTTCAATCAAAACCATATTGGCTTCATTATGCGGACGTGGATAGACTAATCGAATCCTTTTGGGTGCTAGTCGATTTTGTTTTAAGGCTTCTAAAATTTCTAAAAAACGGTCCGGACGATGAACTAAAAATAACTTGCCGTTCATTTTTAATAGACCTGAAGATACCTTCAAAACTTGATTAAGGGTTGTTTTCACCTCGTGTCGTGCAATTGCCAGATAAGGATTAGGATTTTTCTTACTGGTAGTCTGATTGCGAAAATATGGTGGATTGCAAAGCACATAATCATAAGAATCTTTATTAAACTTTTGGAAGGTGTCTGCAAGATCTAAGTTATACATTTTGACACGATTTCCTAGCTGATTTAATTGAATACTTCGGTCACCCATGTCTGCAAGCCTATGTTGTAATTCAAGCTGGTCAATTGATCCCTTTGTCTTTTGACTCGCAAACAATCCCACGGCGCCATTACCCGCGCATAAGTCCATCACTTTAGTTTTTGGCGAGTTTTTTAATTCAGCGAAACTCGCCAACAAAACAGCGTCTAATGAAAACGAGAAAACATCTGGGCTTTGAATTATTTTAATATCCCGACTGTAAAGCTGATCAATTCTTTCGTTTTTCTTTAAAATATCGGTATCTTTCATTTTTTCCTCTTATTCATTACTTGCAACAATTTTGGTTTTTGTTCATACTTAAGCTATTAATTCAGCATGACAGGAGAATCATATAGTGGTTTATTCATTTTTAAGAGTTTTAATACGAGTATTATTATACATTATCAATGGACGTCCCCATTACTTAAATCGCAAAAATCTTCCAAAAGGGTCTTACATTTTAGTTGGACCCCATCGCACCTGGTTTGATCCAATTTATTACGCCCTGGCAGCCAGTCCAAAGAAATTTTCGTTCATGGCTAAAGAAGAACTATTCAAAAACCCAATTATTCGTTGGATACTGGTTCACTGCTATGCTTTTTCAGTAAACCGAACAAATCCAGGTCCTTCAGCAATCAAAACACCTGTTAATATTCTTCGGCAAGGAAAATTATCCATGATTATCTTTCCGTCTGGATCACGTCATACGCAGCATTTAAAGGGTGGTGCTGTAGTCATTGCCAAGATGGCAAATGTGCCAATTATCCCCACTGTGTATCAAGGTCCCCTAACATTTAAAACACTTTTTTCTAGAAAAAGGGCAACAGTAGATTTTGGAGAACCCATTCAAATCGATCGCAAACAACGGATGGATGAAGCTGGTCGTAATGCACTTGATGCACAACTTCAAAATGCATTCAATAAGCTTGATAAAGAGATCAATCCAGACTTTAAATATGTGGATGTTTCTAAAAAATAAAAAATCTGTAAACAGTTAAATCTAGCACTGTTTACAGATTTTTTATTAGGTATCTAAAGGTTGAAAGTATCAAAATTATTATATCAGTGTGTTGCTTGCAGAGATTAGATTTAGTCTAGAAACAAATGGGATCAGCAGTGTCGTTTATCTTAGTGGGTTTAGGCCGAGCTTGGAGACGTGACTTTCGGCCCCAAGCTTGGCCTAAACCCACTACGTTCCAGGCCAATTTTGCTGGAAGACGGCATTTTATCTAACTTTGCTGCCATGAACGTTTTCGTATCAAGCAACAAGATAAATTTTTGTAGTTTCAACCTTTAGTTAGCCGTCAAATTGCGTATTTCCTTGCAACTCGTACATATCATAATACATACCGTGTTTAGCCAACAATTCATCATGAGTGCCTCGTTCAATAATTTTGCCATGCTTTAGAACTAAGATTTGGTTAGCATCTTGAATTGTTGATAATCGATGCGCAATCACCAGCGAAGTTCGACTCTGACTCATCTTTCTTAAACTACCTTGAATCATGTCTTCAGTTTCTGTATCAATATGAGCAGTTGCCTCATCCAAAATTAGAATCTTAGGATCACTCACAATGGTACGAGCAAATGAAATCAACTGGCGTTGACCACCCGAATATTCAGCACCACGTTCAATCACCTTGTTATGATACCCCCTAGGCAATTCTTCAATAAACTTGTCAGCTTGGACAAATCGTGCTGCTTGCCGGATATCATCATCGCTAATCTCATCATTATACATTCGAATATTTGAAGCAATATCGCCATAAAACAAAAACGGCTCTTGTAAAACTAGCCCAATTTTCTTGCGTAATTCCTCTGGTGCATACTCGCGAATGTCGTGTCCATCAACTAATATTTGACCCGATTGAAATTCGTAAAAACGCATCAACAAATTAATTGTGGAACTCTTGCCACTTCCAGTAGAACCAACTAACGCTACTGTCTCCCCTGGATTCACAGTGAAATTAATATCATTCAAAACATCGTTTTCACCATCGTAGGAAAAAGTGACATGCTTAAACTCAATTTTTCCTTCAGTAATTTTCAAATCTGATTTTACATTTTGTTTAGGTTCAAAACTCTGATTGTCCAATATTCTTAAAATTCGGGTGCTGGCAACCAGACCATCTTGGAAAGTAGACAAATAGTCCATCATGGATGACATAGGATTATAAAAGCTATCGATGTAACTTACAAACGCATAAATCACACCAGCAGCCACAGGATTTTTGAACGCATCAATTCCAAACAGCCCAAGTGCAATAACAACTCCCAACGCATACATCAAATTGATAATCGGATTAAGCAGCAACGAGTTCATGCGAATCATTGAAAAACGTGCGAATAAATAGTCATTATTTGTTTTTTCAAATTCTGATTCAATTCGTTTTTCTTGGCGAAACTGTTGAATAACACCAATTCCCACAAGCGATTCACTGATCTTAGTATTCAATTGACTTAGGTTTTCGCGCATTCGACGATACACTGTTGAACTATATTTTTGATAAAACCAGATAATAAATACTAAAAACGGTAGCAAGGCTAATGTTGCCCATGTGATTTTCACACTAGTCGTAAACATGGCAACCAATGCTGAAGCCATACCAAAAACGCCAACAATCAACGTTAAAAATAAAGTCCAAAAGTCTTGCAAACTCATCGTATCATTAGTAACTCGCGATACAATTGAACCTGCTGGAGTTGCATCAAAATAGCTCATACCTAATTTGTGTAGTTTCTGAAAAAGCAACACGCGGACACGCTCCAAAGTTCTTTCAGCTCCCATTGCATAAAGAAACGTTTGGCCAAATTGAAAAACAGCCTGCAAAACTGCACCTAAAAAGTAAAGTCCAGCAAACAAAAACATAATTGAAAGCGGTGTCGATGTGTGAACCAAGTAATGATCCATATAAAACTGAATTAAGCGAGGTAACAAAATGTTAATCACACTCACAATACCCGCAAAAACAATTGCAACGAGAAATTGCTTCAAAAAAGGCTTTGTGAACGGCATCATCCGTTTGATCGTGTGAAACTGCTCTTTGGTAGTCATTGTGTGCGACCAAATTGATTCTTTTTTATTCTGCACTTGAGTCACCTTCTTTTTCGATTTTTGTTTCCATTTGTTGACGATGGAACATGTCTTGATACCAACCAGGTTGACTAACCAATTGTGAATGGGTTCCTCTTTGGATAATTCTTCCATTATCTAGAACTAAAATTTCATTCGCATTCATTACACTACTTAACCGATGAGCCGCAATAATAGTAGTTTTATCTTTCCTTTCTTGGCGAAGTTCCTGTAAAATGGCATGCTCAGTTCCTCCATCAACTGCAGATAAAGCGTCATCTAAAAGAAGGACTTCGGGATTAATAATTAAAGCGCGAGCAATTGCCAAACGTTGCCGTTGGCCTCCTGATAGTGATACTCCTTGTTCCCCAACTTCAGTATCAAATTGATTTGGTTGATCTAAAATATCCGCGTACAGATCACTCTTTTTTGCGGCCGCAACAACTTCATCATCCGTCGCATCAAAATCACCAAATCGAATATTGTTTTTGATTGTATCCGAAAATAAAAAGCTTTCTTCTGGCACATAACCTAAAGAAGGTAAGTATGAATTCAAGGCATAGTCCTTGATATTAATTCCGCCAACGGTGATAGCTCCTTTATAATCATCAAACTCGCGTAAGATCAATTTCATCAATGTTGATTTTCCAGTTCCAACTTTCCCAACTAGACCAATTGTATTTCCAGCGGGAAGTTTAAAGTGCACATCATTTAAACTGCTATTTTCATCTCCCGGGTATGTGAAAGACTGAATATTAAAGTCCAGATCACCAGTTGCCCGTTTTTGAACCGCATGTTTATCATCAATAATGCTTGACTTAGCGTGGAGTAATAAATTAACCCGGTCATAACTTGCATTTCCACGTTCCATAATATTGAACAAGTTACCAATCGCAAACATTGGCCAAATCAACATCGTAATGTAGGAAATGAAAGAAACCAATTGACCAATATTAATCACATTGTGAACAACAAATGAACCACCAAGAACCAAAGTAATCATGTAAGAAATCCCGATTAAAACAGTTGTCATTGGATTAAAAAGTGCGTCCAACATATTAACTTTTCGATTAATTTGAATTGTTTGGTCAACTAACTTTTTGAAATCATCAATATCTTCTTGGTCTTGTCCAAGGGATTTGATGACCTTAATCCCCATGATGCTCTCTTGGGTTTTATTATTTAATCGTGAAAATGCTGCCTGTGACTTTCGGAAAGCAATATGGATCTTGGTTCCCAAGTAACCGGCACTAATCGCTAACAAAGGAAATGGAATCATAGCTAATAGGGTTAAGCGCCAATCAACCAATGCCATCATTGCAATAATGGTTGTAATCCCAGTAATAATTGAATCCGCAAACGACAAAATTCCAGACCCTGCTACTTGCTGAATGGCCTGTAAATCGTTGGTTGCGTGGGCCATTAAATCACCAGTTCGGTGCTCCTGATAAAAAGTTTGATCCATTTGCATATAATGGTTAAATAACCGACTTCTTAGCGTTTTTTCAAGGCGTGCAGCTCCGCCAAAAATCCGTGACCGCCATGTGTACCGGAAAATATATTGTAAAAAGCCCACAGCAGCAAGAATTAGTAGTGAAATTGTTAAAGAAAAACCTGTTAAACCTCTGGTACTGATTTCTTGAACTAAATTACCAATGATTTTTGGCGGAATAACATTTAAAACCGCGACAAGCAAGAGAAAAATAACGCCAATTAAATAATTCCATTTTTCTATTTTAAAAAACCAACCCAATTTTCGAAAAATTGACACGACTGCCCCTCCTATTTATAACTAGCTAAAAGTCATATTCCCCAATTTTTGGCAACAAAAAAAGGACAAAAATAATCTTTGTCCTTTATCATTAATAAAATTGTTTAAAACTACTTTTGATGTTTAGCTTGGTTCTGCATTGAATTCATCATTTGATGCAATTTCTTTTGCGATGGTTTTTGTCCCATTTGCAACATCATAGTCCGCAACATTTCTTCATTGATCGGAGGATTATTTTTAAGATAACTTTCCATATATTTACGAGCAGCAAAAAAACCACCGACTGCCCCAAGTAATAACGCGATAATAACAATTACAATCCAAATTCCAGTTGACAAAGTCCTAACCTCCTAACAAATATGTATACTAATTCATAGTACACAAAATATCCACAAAATAAAAGAGATAGTATCGATTTATTTCTCCATACCTCTCATTTTAGCATTAATTTTAAATAAGAAAAGATTAAAATGACATTATAAAACAGAAAAATTAAATTTAATCATCTCTTAAACCCTTTTTACGTTGAACTTTTTTTACTTTTTCTGGCGTAACTTCTTTACCGCTCTTGTCAAAGATACGCATCATTTCGACTTGGCTCTTAAATCCAGCTCGGAACCGTTTTAAATATTTTTGTCGCAACTCTTTACGTTCGATAATTTCTAAATCCGTTAATCCTTCAGCTTTAGCCTTGTGTGCTAACTCATTAATCCGTTTGATTAATTTTTGAAACTCTTCATCCTCTGCCAATACAATCACTCCCGATTTCTTTAAACATAATTCTACACTGTTGCATTAATTTTTTCAAAAAATTAAACCGAACATTTGTTTGAATACACTAAGGTCATATGGTAAAATGAAAACAAGAAAATGCGAGGTGCGCAATTATGTCAAAAACATCTGAAAGCAAGCAAGAGGCTGTACTGCGATACATATATGACAACGTAAATGAGAAAGGCTACCCACCAACTGTGCGTGAAATTGGTGAGGCAGTTTCACTTTCCTCGACATCTACAGTTCACGGCCACATTGAACGGCTGCAAAAAAAAGGATTTTTACAAAAAGATCCAACAAAACCACGTGCGTTAGAAATTACTCCTCTTGGTCTCGAAGAACTTGGAGTTAGTGCCACACCACATAAGATTCCCGTGCTTGGAACAGTTACTGCAGGTGTGCCAATTCTAGCAGTTGAAGAAGCAACAGATTTTTTCCCGTTGCCACCAGAGTTTGAACATGAAGATGGTGAATTGTTCATGTTAACAATTCGCGGGGAAAGTATGATTCAAGCTGGCATTTTAAATGGTGATCAAGTTATTGTGCGCAAACAGACTTCAGCCGACAATGGTGATATCGTCATTGCAATGACCGATGAAAATGAAGCAACCTGCAAGCGGTTCTTCAAGGAATCTGATCACATCCGTTTGCAACCTGAAAACGATACAATGGCTCCAATAATTCTTCAAAATGTCAGCATTCTTGGCCGTGTCGTTGGCCTCTATCGTGATCAAATCTATTAAAAGATAAAAAAGCTCGAGAATTAATGATTCTCGCGCTTTTTATTTTTCAGGAAGATAATCTGTGGCTAACCAACGAGCAGTTTCTTGAATATTTGCTGAGCCGTTTTGTAACGTTCGTTTATCAATTGGTACCTCATCATTAATGTTTTTAACCAGTTGAATATTTTTAGGTAAATTCGTCAGATTTGGTGCAATCTTACCCGCCAACACAATTACCTGACAAGATGGATTCCATTTCAAACAAGCACTTGCAACACCAAACGGAACTTTCCCATTTCTGGACTGTGTATCAAAAGACCCCTCTCCAGTTATGACATAATTGGCATCCTGACAAAGTTTCTCGAATTGACTAATTTCTAATACTTTATCAATGCCAGAATCCAGTTCAGCGTTAAAAAAAGATTTTAACCCATAACTTAATCCACCAGCTCCACCGGTTCCCCAGTCATTAGCATAATTTGTATGCAATTTTTTTTGGACAATTTTAGACAAATGTTTTAAATTATTTTCGAGTTCAATGACATTTTCGGGTGTAGCCCCTTTTTGAGGGCCAAAAATTTTAGAAGCTCCTTTTTCCCCTAAAAGCGGATTGCCAACATCATTCAAAACAAAAATCGGTGGGATTGAGGACATATTTTGTGGCTTAACTATCTTTTCAAGATCCTTCAACCCAACGTTTCCTAATTGAATAGACTCGCCTTGCCCATCTAAAAATTGATAGCCAAGTGCCATTGCAGCACCAACCCCACCATCATTGGTTGCACTACCGCCAACACCTATAAAAATCTTTTCAGGACCATACTGCAAACAAGCTTTAATTAGTTGGCCTGTCCCAAAAGTAGAAGTCTTCATGGCATCAAGTTCAGCAGTTTTTAAGTGTTCAATTCCACTCGCTGATGCCATATCGATGACAGCAGTTTTTTGATCCTTAGTCTTCCCAAATTGAGCCTTAATTGATCTTCCAAGCGCATCCTCAACCTCTAATGTATGCATCGAACCCCCCAGATGACTCATAAGGGCCACCATTGTTCCCTCACCACCATCAGCAATTGGCAATGGAACACAATCTAAATTTGGTCGAGCTTTTGTTAATCCTGCCACAATATGCTCCGTGGCCACTTTGGCAGTCATACTATTTTTGAAAGAATCTGGCGCCACAATAATCTTCATGATAAGCCTCATTTGTAATTTTCTTTGTTAATATTGACTCGGAGTAACCGAATTGGTATGCAATTCTTTGCTTCAACAACTGTATTATACTGAATTAATGCAGCTTTGTAACGCTCACGGTAATTAACTTGCAGAATTTCAATTACCAACTTTGTCCTTAAAATATTCATAATTTTGCCAATGAATGGATAATCTAAATCATCACACTTTTTACATTTTACCAACATCCCAATCTTGAATCTAGTTAGCATATTAATCGCCACCATTTATTAGTATATCCTCATGATAACAATAAGTATTGTCGTCAATCAATTGACAAGCCTCGTTTATACGATTGTACTTTGGTATGGTTTGCGCGATAATATAAGAAAATGACCTGTGAGGGGGATATTTATGTTATTTTTGTTCATTATGGCAATATTTGCACTCATTTTGTCCATTCTAAGACTAAGTATGGTTATCCAAAATGGCGAACGCTTATTTTCACCGATTCTTTTTATTGTGGTCTGTCTAGGCCTAATTATTTTCAGTGGCTTTAATTTACCTTTCTGGCAAAAATCAAAGTCATCAACGCAGTCCACTGCAACTTCAAGTTCAGTTCAGACTACTTCAAAATCTACAAAGAAGTTTGCAAGCACATTTTCAAGTGCAGGTGCTAATGCGTTTCCTGACGAGACTAACAAGCAAAAAAAAGCAGCTCA
The DNA here is from genome assembly GCF_003533255.1 of Pediococcus sp. Classification (NCBI taxonomy): domain Bacteria; kingdom Bacillati; phylum Bacillota; class Bacilli; order Lactobacillales; family Lactobacillaceae; genus Pediococcus; species Pediococcus sp. The sequence continues at coordinate 13,466 of NZ_DOEM01000029.1, read as the reverse complement.
ATCCGTCAAAGAAAACAATATTCTAGCCTCACTACAAAAAAATTATTCTGGAACTGGAACTGTCACTTTCAGTAGAACGGCCAAAGCGTTTTATGTAAAACCAACAAATAAAGATTTTGTGAGCTCGTTGAAATCTTTAATCAAAACACCGTCTAACGCAAAGGACGCAAACTTTGATCAAGTTGTGACCAACTTTAAAAAGCTCTCCTTATCAATCAAAAAGAATTTAGGAAGTAACTATCAAGTTTCACTAATGAATCCAAATAATACTTCAAAACCTATTTTGACTGCTAAAGACGGAACAATCACTTATAATTATTTTCAATAAAAGTAATGTCATCAAAAAAGATCGCCCGATAAAATATCAGGCGACTTTTTTTAACGTTTTTGATATTGACGCTGTTGATCTTTTTGCCCAGCCAGATAAAACTTTGCAGAGTCTTTTTCATAATCTGTCACAAAGTCAGCATCTGACAATGGCATTTGAGACTTAAACATTTTTTCGTAATCTGGAATTGATAATTCTTCGCGGTTACTTAAAACATTGGTGATTGTGGATTCATGCAGGGCTTGCTTATAGTTTGATTGCACCGTAGCTACATAAAACTCACCCTCTGCACCAGATCCGTAACTGAATAATCCAATTTTTTGAGTTTCATTTAAGCTCTCACTATTCACTAGTAATGATAACAAACTCAAGTATAAAGAGCCCGTATACAGATTGCCTACTTGGCGATTAAAAACGCGAGAATACTCAAATTCACGTAACAACTGATTGGCATGGCTCTCATCCGTTTCTGGCAAGATCGCCCTTAAGGCCTTCAACCCCATTTTCGTATAAGGTAAATGAAAAACTAAGGCTTGTAAATCAGAAATCTCTAGACCGTGTTGTTTTTGGTACTGTGCGAATGTCTGTTGGAAAAACTCGATGTACTGTTTTGAAGAATACTTACCATCCACTAATGCTTCTGTTGCATAAAGTGGTCGCCAAAAATCCATGATGTCTGCTACATAATGGGCAGAACCGTTCTCAATTGCTAAAATGCGCGGATTAGCACTGATAACAACGGCCATTGCCCCACCACCTTGAGTAGGTTCACCGGCATTGTGCAGTCCATATCGAGCAATATCTGCCCCCACTACCAAAACTTGGCTATCAGGATGAGCCAAAACATGGTCTTTAGCTAGCTGGATCCCCGCCGTCATGGCATAACAGGCCTGTTTCAACTCCACGCTCTGAATTGTGTTGGGTAACCCTAATAAACGTTGCAGATAAATTGCCGCTGACTTGGAATTATCAATCCCAGATTCAGTCCCGAATAAAATAAGATCAATTTTTTTACGATTATCATCGTTTACAATTTGATCGGCCGCATTTGCTGCCATCGTAACGGCATCTTGAGAATTTGGAATAACCGCTTGTTTAGTCTGACCAATCCCAATTAAATATTTGTCGGGCTCTTCATTTCGTGCTCGCGCTAATTTTGCCATGTCGACATACCATTTGGGTGTGTAGAATCCAATTTTATCTATTCCAACCTTCATCATCGTTATCCTCCATTTTCCGTATCCATAAATCATTGTTACCTATTTTAGCATAGATAATTCTCTTAGCTCCAACTTATCGCAAGCGCGTTTAGGAAACCTTAAAATGTCAAAAGTCGCTTGTAAAACGCTTACTTACAGTTTTTTGGCGTAAAAAACTTACGTGAAGAAAAAAACTATGATAGTGTAATCAATTGTCTGTTAAAAAGAGAAAAGGAGTTTTTAGTTATGTCAGAAAGTTCGGAAAATAAACAAGTTGCACCGTCAGCAACTGTACCTGTTAAACATCCTATGCTTGCCATAATGGGTATGTTAATTGGAGGGTTTGTCGGCATGTTAAGTGAAACATCCCTTAACATTGCATTGCCAAGCCTGATGACGAAGTTAAACGTTAGTGTTGGGACAATTCAATGGTTGGTCACAGGTTACATGTTGATCATTGGGATTGTGCTCCCACTTTCAAGTTTACTGACCAAATGGTTTTCAACCCGTCAGTTAATCATTTTCGGGTTAATTGATTTCATTGTTGGTTCCATCATTTCGGCTGTCGCACCCACTTTTGCGATATTGTTAATCGGCCGAATGATTCAAGGAATTGCTACTGGTTTGGTCTTACCATTAATGTTTACAGTTGCCACCTTGATCTTCCCACCGTATAAGTTGGGAACTGCAATGGGTTTGATTGGTTTAGTTATTATGTTTGCCCCAGCCATTGGTCCTACATTGTCAGGAATCATTTTAGGTGTTCTTTCATGGCGGTGGATCTTTTGGTTGTTTGTTCCATTTTTACTCATTGGAACATTTTTTGCCATTAAATATTTACCAAATGTAAACAACTTAACTAAGCCAAAAATTGATATCTTCTCAATTTTATTGTCAACAATTGGTTTCGGTGGACTTGTAACTGCTGTAAGTATGGCAAGTAATTATGGATGGGGATCAGCAACTGTTTTAATTACATTAGTTGTGTCACTATTAGTCCTTGCCGCTTACATCTACCGACAATTACATTCAGATGCCCCAATTTTAAACTTTCACGTTTTCCAACGGCCAAACTTTAGAATTGGTGCCATCCTGGTTATGCTAGATTTCGGGATTATTTTATCTTCAATGTACTTACTTCCTATGTTCTGGCAAAATGGATTAGCCATCGCAGTCGCATTGACTGGGATCGTTATGCTGCCAGGTGGTGTCGCAAATGCGATATTCTCTGCGGTTTCTGGCCGTCTTTACGATCGTTTCGGTGCCCGTTTGCTAGCCTTACTTGGTTTCTTCATCGTCATTATTGGTGTTGTGATGTTGTTACTAGCAAATTCAAATTCTGCCGTTTGGTATGTCATCCTTGCTCACATTGTCATTATGATTGGTGCCCCTGTTGCGATGTCACCAACTCAAACATTTGGATTAAATGCATTGGACGCCCGTACTGCAGGTGATGGCAGTACCATTATGAATACTTTCCAACAAATTATCGGTGCTATCTCAACAGCCGTTGCGACAAGTTTGTTAGGACTTGGTCAACACGCTTCATCTGCGCCTTTAAATTCACAAAACGCATTTACTAACGGTGTACACTATGGTCTTATTTTCCCATTGGCACTCGCTGTAATTGCATTCTTACTTTCATTTACAATCAATGATAAATCAGAAAGCAAATAAATTTTATAGGTCCAAACTCAAAACGCTTATTCAGTGAAAATTCTGAATAAGCGTTTTAATTTTTTATTATATCTCGTAACTAAAAAAGAAACGCGGTTAAATTCAGCGTTTCTTAATCTTACTCATAAGGAGAGTACAGGATTTGAACCTGCGCGCCGGTATTAGCCGGTTCGCCGGATTTCGAGTCCGGTGCATTACCACTCTGCCAACTCTCCAGAACTACTGAATAAGTATACCAAAAAATCGAGAAATTGGCAAAAATGGTTATTTTACGATTTAAGCAGAAAACATACGAAATATGCAAAGCAATCATCCCTACTTCGTAAATTGAAAACCAAATACTCCTAAATCTTTAATCTTATTAAACATTGACTCAGGTAATTTGATTGACTCAATTTCACTGGCTGATAAATTCAAAGACAGGTTTTTCTGCTCAAATAAATCAGGATTGGCAACCAAAGCAGAACCCACCGCAACTAAATCTAAACCATCGGCCAGTCCAACTGCCATCCTTTCCAATGAATTAAACGAACCAGCTGCAATCAAAGGAACCCGATGATTCACTAGTTTTGAAATTCGTTGAATAAACGGTTCAGTATTTGTACTATTATGCTCATGGTCACTTAATGCATCCCCTAATGAAAGATGTAAATAACTAACTTGTTTAGCAACCAAATTTTCAATAAGGGGTTCAGTATCATTTAAACTCAACCCATCATTTTCTCGTTCTTCGAGGCTAATTCGATAGCCAATGATGAAGGAATCGTCCGCATACTTCGCAGCAACTTTTTTGACTTCATCAACTACAGCCATTGCGAAACGTAACCGATTTTTTAAACTACCGCCCCACTTGTCATCACGGCGATTATAATGCGGTGACAAAAAATTTTGGATCAAAAACCCATGTGCACCGTGAATTTCAACACCGTTAAACCCAGCGTCAATTGCACGTTTGGTGGCAGAGCCAAAATCTCTGATAACCTGTAGTATTTCTGATTCTTCCAAAGCTCGTGGCGTTTGCTCAGGTGCAAAAGCAGTTTTGTATGCCAAAACTGCACTAGCACTGACCACATCCTGATTTGAAATAAATTCTGGTAGAGCTTTATTGCCAGAATGATTTAATTGCAAAACAGCTTTAGCACCACCAGCCTTGATTGCTGTGGCTAACTTGGTCAATCCAGGAATAAACCGATCTGCATACACGGCCAACTCGTTTGCAAAACCAACACCATTTTCTTGAACGTGACTTGACCCTGTAATTACCATGCCAACACTTTTGGCACGAGCACCATAATAGGCAACTTCTTTTTCAGAAACTGTTTGATCATCATGACTGGACCACGTTGTCATTGGTGACATCACAATATGATTTTTTAAAGTTACCTGATTATTTAAGGAAAATGCTTCTTGTAATTTTAAATTATTCATTTCTATATCCTCTTTTCTGTATTCCAACATAGAAAAGAATAAACCTTCAAGTCGTCTTGAAGGCAAGTGTTTTATTTCAATTTTTCGGATATCCGTTCCATTTGTTTAGCATGTTGCTCATAAGTTGCAATTTTTGTATCGAGAAAATCATGCGTATTTTGTAGTGCCTGCATCTTTTGCTCTAACACGTGCTGTTGCTCAATCAAAATTTGTTTGCGTTGCTCCTCAGTTTGTTCACCCTGTTGAGCTAAAAGCGCATACTCTTTTAATACGTCAATTGAAATGTCTGTTTCACGCATGCATTTTGCAAAATTTACCCACTCTAAATCAATCGCATCATAATCCCGATAACCACTAGAATTTCGATGAACGGGCGGAATTAGTCCCACTTCCTCATAGTACCTTAATGTTGGTGCGGGTAAATCAAATTTTTCACTAACTGTTCGAATATTCACATTAATCGACCTCCATTTATTAAAACAAAAAAGCCAACAAAATTGTCAGCTTTAACTTAATTGCTGTCATCATAATAAAACAAGATCAGAGAGATTCCTAATTATTGAAATAACATTTTACGTTTTATAACAAACAAGCTGGAGAAAAGCAACTTTTTCCCAGCTTGTTCAAAAATTAATCAGAAACAACTACCATTGCCTTAATTGTTTTACGATTTTGCATGTCTTGATAGGCTTGGTTAATATCATCCAAACCGTATGTCTTAGTGAAGACTCGACCAGGGTTAATATTACCATCAAGAACGGCCTTAAGCAGAAATTGTTTATCGTAAGTCGTTACTGAAGCCGAACCACCGGCAACTAAGATATTTTGCGCAAATGTTGAACCTAAAGCATGGTTATTATAATGTGGAACACCCACGTAACCAATTCGACCACCATTATGCAGCACTCCGAGTGCTTGTTCAATAGCAGCTTGCGTGCCAACACATTCAAGAGCAGCATCCGCACCGCCACCAAGAATCTCACGAACTTTGGCAATACCTACCTCGCCACGCTCAGCAACAACAGCAGTAGCTCCGGATTGGAGTGCCATTTGTTGACGATCTTCGTGACGACTCATCAAAACAATTTGTGAAGCACCACGCAATTTTGCCGCAATCACCGCACATTGACCAACGGCGCCGTCACCGATGACGACCACTTTATCGCCCTTTTGGACATTGGCACAACGCGCCGCATGATAACCAGTTGGCATCACATCAGCTAAAGTTGTAAGCGATTTGATCATTCCTTCTGTGTAATCAGATGGTTGTCCAGGAATTTTGATCAAAGCCCAGTTGCCATACTGGAAGCGAATATATTCTGATTGAAAACCATTGGACCAGTTCGTCCCACCTTGGTGACGATCACAAGTCCCATCAAAGCCAGCCAGACAAGCATCACATTCTCCACAACCATGGGTGAAAGGTGCAATCACAAAGTCACCTGGTTTCACAGTTGTAATTGCCGAGCCAATTTCTTCAACAATACCAATGGCTTCATGACCATCATTAATCGAATGTGCTTCTTTGTTGTCACCATGCGCATAAGCCCATAGATCAGAACCACAAACACAAGCTCGAACGACTTTGATGATCACGTCATCATCAGCCTGAAGACTTGGTTTGTCAACATTTTGTACTGTCACTAAACCGGCCTTTTCAAAAATTGCAGATTTCATAAGTATCACACTCTGAACAATCGAACATTCGTAAGTACCGAATTGCTCGATGCTCAATTCCTTTCAAATTTAATATACTTCTTTAATAACATTAATTTTTACACCTGTCAAAATTTTAAAAAGTTACTCATAAACAAGAGACTAAACTTTCAAATTAATACCAAAATGTTCAACAAGTCTCTTAGCATATTTCATATGATCAAAACTCATTCTTATTTTAATTTAAGATATGTGTTTAACCTTGACCATCCTTAAATGCTGGATATAAAGTCATCCCACCATCAATAAATAATGTAATGCCTGTCACATAACTTGATTCGTCAGAGGCCAGCCAAGCTGCGCCGGCGGCAACCTCTTCCGGTGTACCAATGCGATTCATTGGCACCATTGAAACCGTTTGATCATATTGTGCTTTATCAGCGAATTTTTTAGCATTAATTGGCGTGTTGATGGCACCAGGACCAATGGCATTGACGCGGATACCATCCTTGGCGTATTCCATAGCAATTGTTTGCGTGAATAACTTTACGCCACCTTTTGCAGCTGCGTAACTAGCAAATGTTGGCCAAGGAATTCGTTCATGAACCGATGACATATTGATGATATTACCTTTTTTATTGTGAGCTTTGAAATAAGCTAACACTGTCTTCGATCCCAAGAAGACACCAGTTTGGTCAATGGAAACGACTTTGTTCCAAGCATCTAATGAAAGTTCGTGGGTTGCTGATTTGATTTCCATACCGGCGTTGTTGACCCAGACATCTAGGTCGCCGAAGTTATCTAGAGCAGCTTGTAATAATGCTTGATTACCTTCTTCAGTAGAAACATTTGCTTGCACGATAACAGCTTTACCACCATTTGCAATTACCTGGTCAGCAGCCTTTTGTGCCCCAACCGGATCGCTATTATAATTAACGACGACAGCCATTTTTTCTTGACCAAAACGGGTAGCAATCGCATTCCCAATGCCTTTAGATCCGCCAGTAATAACCGCGACTTTTCTCTCTAAATCTGTATACATTTTAAGTACCCCCTTAAATAACTGTTGTAATAATTGCACCAACGACAATTAATACTAACCCAATAACAGTAAATCTCAGTTCACGCCGACTCTTCCTTTCATGTAAGAACACCATACCGCCAACGGTCGAAATAACAACAGACAATTGTGAAACAACAAAAGCTGTATTTACACCATTATCATGAACAGACAGAATATAAGTGATCGCTGCAAAAGAAAAAATGATGCCAGCTAGTAAGCTTTGCCAACTAGCCTTTTCCCGTAACACTTGCGGTTGTCGCGTAAAAACGATATAAATCAACACCGCCAACACCATACCAACCGACTCTGGCAAGAAAATTGCTAAACCAGAGGCCACCATTGCTTTAGGAATTGAGTTATATACCAGAAAACCAATCGTTGTCAAAATTAACATAATCAAAGTACTAGTTTGACTTTTTTGTTGGTCAATTTGAACACCATGATCATGAATAGCCGTCATGAAAATACCGATAATTAACAGTACAATTCCAACAACACCAAGAATTTTAGCGTTAACTGCGCCCCATTCACCAAACAATAACACGCCAATCAATGATGTGCCGATCAACTGTAATCCGGTAGAAATTGGCATTGTCTGAGAAACTCCAATTGCCCGATAAGCGTTGTATTGGCCTAACTGACCGATAATCCAAAACGCACCGGCTAATGCTGCCAATACAAAATTACTGACTGAGATTTGTGGACGCAAAATAAAGTAGACAATAACACTCATAAGTAACGTACCAAGCGCAGTTCCAAAAATTTGATTCACTGGTCGCCCGTTGACCTTAGCAACTGCTAGAGGCAAGATTCCCCAAGCAATAGCTGGTAGCAACATCATAAGAAGACTCACAGCCGCACCTCCATTTATTAATTACTCAACTTTCTAAGTTCATACTAATACCTTACAGTAACTTTAAGTCAAGTATTAAATTAATCATTACTCAATTTGACAGTCAATTCAGACTGGGCGTCCCGCAATAATCTGACAAAAGTTGACTCTAATTCACCTAAGTAAATCATCTTAAAGGGCGTAATATCAGCGTCCTGCAACTGAAAAGAGAGGACATTCCAATCCTCATAATAATATAATCCACCAGCATGAATTTGTGCCGTTGTTGTGACGCCAACAGTTACCGGCTGAAATGCTAGTTTAGCATAGTACTCAATGTCTCCCCGACGCTGCAACGTTAACGTTTGTGGAAACTTTTTTTGAATTGCTGCAGCTGTATGATTCTTCTCGGGTTCTAATGGATATGCGGATTCATTAAATGTGATTTTCATTGTCAACTGACCTTTCTGGTTAAAACTTATTTAATTGCTTGATTATCTTAGCAGGTGTAACTACTACAATACTAGTCGCCAGGATTTTTTGTTTAACAACACCACCAGTAGTAACACCTTGTACCGTACTTACCTTAATTTTTTCAGTTTAAGCTTGCTTTTCCGGTAAAACTTCATTTAACAGACTCAAAGCCGTCAAACTACGTGGATAACCAATAAATGGTAACAACACAGTGACGACTGAAAGCAGCGTTTCCTTGCTATTACCTACGTTGGCATTAGCCGCAATATGACCTTTAACTTGAGGATCCGCGCCACCCATGGAAATCAGCATGGCAAAGGTCAATAATTCCCGTGTTTTTACGTCTAAACCGTTACGGGTATAAAAATCACCAAAACAGTTATCAGCTAAAAATGTAGCGAAATGTTTTTGACTGGCTGGTGCGGTTTTTAACATATTATCAACCGTATCCCCAACTATTCCTCTGACCGTTGCCAAGCCTTTTTCATAACGATTATCTGGATCTGTTGTTGCTTGACCTTCAAGTGGCAATTTGATCCCGCGTTCCGTCAATACTTCATTGGTTGCATGCAAGAAATCAAAGACTTTACCTAAACCAGCATAAGGTACTGCCTGATAAACAATTTCCTTAGCTTCAATCGGTGTTACGCCAATATTTAAAGCTCCATTCAACATGGCCTTATATTCATTGACACATTGCATAGCGATCAATGAGGCTAGGGTCACCTGCATGCGTAATTTTAAATCTAGATCCTGATACTTTAAAATTTCATCAAAAGTGAAATTATCGAAAACTTCAATAAATTCCGGATCGGTTTGTTTCAGTGTTGAAACCAAGCCAGGAAATAAGTGTTCATGATTTTGTTGTGCCGTTTTGCTAATTGCCATAATTTTGACCTCCAAAAATTAATTTGTTTTTAATTCAAAGCTAGCTTATACCCTTGCAGTTACTGTAAGGCAACCTTTAATTATCTTTTTTTAAATAAACATTCATCCGCAAAATTATTTAGCCACATTGGCTGACCGTCACCAACTAATAAAGGCAAAGACCACCGCTAAAATGACAAATACCAGCGTATTGAGCCAGAACAAGTTCCGGATACTGGCAATGTGCAAACTATTTTGTAACAACAAAGCGGTATAAGGCGATAAAGAGCCAGCTAAGTTGTAGGCAATCAAGATCAGTGACGTTGCTAAAGTATTGCCGCTACCTTCTAAATTGACGGCGTTTAGAACCCAAGGGAAGAATAAGCGTGCGCCGATTCCAGTCAAAAAGCCACCAATTACTGTTAACCAAGTCGCATTGGACACTGCAATGGCCACCATTGCCAGCGTTAATGCGGTAAAGGCAACGATCAAAATACGATCCTTTAAACAAGTGAATAAACGGCCAAATAGTAGCCCACCAAGTATGGCACCAAGACTTAAGGCTAAAATTACGTAGCTCGCTGAAGTCGCAGTACCGTAACCTGCACTGACCATCAACGTTGGAACCTTGATCCCCATGATCATGTAAAAAGTGATCACAACAAAGGTCAAAATGAGATAACCAAAAATTGCTTTCGGTAAATGAGAAGACTGCTGCGCCGTTTTTTGTTGCGGCTGCGCCTTAGGAATACGTGGCACAAACAGCGCAAACATTACAAATGCTGGTACCGTGATCACATAGGCCCAAAACGACATATGCCAATTAAAACGGACTAATTGGCCCGCGATAAAGGTGACTAAAACGCCACCTAACCCTTCAAAAGTACTTTGAAAGCCTAAAGTTTGTGACCGTTCTGACCCTTGGAAAAAGTAGCTGATGATACTGACCAATAAAGAATTGAACAGCCCCACCCCAAAACCAAATGCCGCCCGTGATAACATCAATAAGGGAAAGCTGGTGATCATAATTGGCGCCAAACTAGCAATCACTGTAATAGCAACCCCGACTAAAACCGTCTGTTTCAAACCAATTTTACGAGCGACCCAGTTACTTAATAAAATTGCGATCAATAAAAATAATGATGGAATCGTCGTCAATAATTCAATTTGAGCTAAAGATACGCTGGGAAAAGCTTTCGCTAATACCGGAATATTCGCATTGATTGCCGGTGCCGAAGCTGTAATCACCGACACCAATAAAATCGATAATTTAGTTAATACTTGTTGTTGCTTAGTCATTTGTAACCACTCCTAACCATTTTTTAATTGCTTTTGTTGCCGCTGTATAACAATATCGTGTACCGTATAATTAGCGTATATGGCTGTACTACCACTAACTCATAACCATACCTATTTGTGAATATTGAGCTTACGCTTCGGTATTATCTGCTACGAAAAACATAATCAATGTCTGTGCACTACGCCATGGTGCTACATGAGCATTAATATTTGTGACATTGCAAATAATGGCACGACCTTTCAATAAATTCATCAGTAATTCTAATAAAAATGACTAATGGTCATATTTTGGCATTAAGTTAACCGCCAATTTCTGGCGGTTATTTTCACTCTTTAACTAAATACGGTCCTAATAAACTGGGTAATTGTAGCGCGCAAAAGCGTTTAACCGTAGCAACTGGATCAAGTGTTTCCGACGTAATACACCAGGTTAAAATTACGCCATATAATTGCGTCAACAATAATTGAGCTAACTGATGAACCGGTGTCGCGATTTTCAATTGGTTAAGGTCAATTAGTTTCATCAACAGGCGCTCAAAGGATTGGACATCAAATTGCCACTTTGCATTGTTAGCAGATGAAGCGCTGATATAACGTACCCACTGGCGAGCCAACCCGATTTTAGAATCTGCAATCACGGTCATAAAATCAACTAGATACCGCTGGATATTAGAAAGTGGATCATCATTTGTTAACTCGGTTGTCCGAGCTGTAATCGGGGCAAAACGCTGCTTACTCAGTTCAAAAATCAGGTCTTCCTTACGGTCAAAATAATTGTAAAAGGTGCCCTTTGCAATACCACTGGCCTTAACGATCGCATCAACCGAAATATTCTCGTAACCATGTTGCACGATCAACTGATTAGCCGTACTGATCAACTTTTTCCGTGTCGCGATCGCATTATCTTCACGTTTTCCCACTTCACTCACCTCAAAAATTAGTATACAATAGTTTAGTTCAAAAAACAATGACTAATAGTCATATATTATAATTGAATTTTTTTCCATTGATAACGTTTATAATCAAATTTTGCACAGCTTATGCCACGGTGAGTTACAATTAAGTTATAAAAATTTAGGACGGGTGTAAAAATGAATATTAAAGAAGCTAGCAAACAAACTGGCGTTTCTTCTGCTGCCATTCGCTACTATGAAAAAGAACTATTAATTCCTGCAATTGATCGTAGTGACACTGGTAATCGTGAAATTGATGCCCGAATTATTCGCCGTATCAATTTTGTTAAAAAGATGCGGGCAGCCGGGATGACCATTGAAAATTTACGGCGTTTCATTGAATTGTTTGATTCAAAGAATGATACCAATAAGGAACAAACTGCATTGTTGAAAGAACAATTAAATGACATGGAAAAAAAGCGCGATGATCTACAATTGGCCATTGACCATTTACACTACAAACTGGATCATTACTATGATCACGTAGTTGCGTCAGAAAAAGAATTACAGGACTTAGATCGGCAACACAAAGAACAGGTTGCCAATTCTACTAAAATTAAATCAAATTTTTAGCATTTACGACCTAGGAAAACGACCAGCAAGACATCTCAATTTTGCTGGTCGTTTCCTTGGTCTACAGTATCCTTTAGTAACTCTAAACTATATACTTTTACAGTCTTTCAACTTCATTACAATTGATTGCAATTGCCTTTACCTACACAATGAGCGTACAATGTGACGGTAACTATAAGCAAGGGAGAACATCATGTATCAGTTATTAACAGATTCAGCCGTCGATTTACCTTATCAACTTCTGGCTGATAATAATATAAAGTTTGTGTCCATGCACGTCACGATTGGTAGCTCCGAATATACGGATGATTTAGAACACCATTTCAATTTAACTAACTTTTATCAAAAAATTAGTCAGGGTATCATGCCATCAACAACTCAAATTAATATCGGTCAATTTATTGAATTTTTTAAACCTTATGTAAAGGCCAATATACCTATCTTGTACCTTGGCTTTTCGTCAGGCCTAAGTGGTACGTTTAATAACGCCCAACAGGCAAAGAAAATGTTAGTGCACGCCTATCCAAATGCACAAATCTATCTAGTTGATTCTCTGGCAGCATGTTGTGGTGAAGGCTTGATGCTTCTTGACGCGATTGATCGGCAAAATTCAGGCATGAAAATTGATGAGCTAGCTAACTGGCTGATTAATAACCGGTTGCATTACCGTCAGTGGTTTACCGTGGATGATCTTAATTATCTATATCATGGTGGTCGAGTTTCGCGAACCGCAGCAGCTGTGGGATCACTTTTACAGATCAAACCAGTGATGGATGTTGACACGCGTGGTCATTTACGACCAGTTAAAAAGGTTCGGTCTCGACGGCGGTCTCTAGAAGCCCTTGCTGCAAATACCGTCAAGGAACTTGAAAACAAATACGACCCCAGAATTCTTATTGCAACAAGTGCTGATGATAAGGTTGCCAGAATTGTTCGGAATCATATTTATAAGCTTGTCCCAAATGCACAGATTTTGTTAGAACATATTGGGCCTACAATTGCCAGTCACACTGGTTTGGGCTGTGTTGCAGTTTTTTCATTTGCAAAAACAAAACGTCAATAATAGGAAAAAAGACTGTGAAAGTTTTACAACTTGCGATAATCCCTTTGTGGTTGT
>NZ_DOEM01000026.1:75572-89780 GCF_003533255.1 Pediococcus sp. | reverse complement strand
GCCACAAGAATCGACATTGACTGGAGCAAGAAAGATTTTCGGAACGAAAATCATCATTACTAGGCGGAATAGTGGGCACGACTTGGAGCCACAAGCCACTTCCCCAAGCTCGGCTTTTATCTAAGCGAAACCCGCTAAGATAAACGACACTACTGAGCCCATTTGCTTCCAGATTAAGTGAGACGCAGGACGGCAGTTAAACTATTTTTTTAGAGACTGAATCGTTTAACATCAGTTATTGAAGTAGTTTTGATACTTTCAGCTTTCAGTTTTAATCATAAATTTCATCATTTTGCATATAAATCAGTTCGTCATTTGAAATTTGTTCGTACAGAGCTGATGCAAGCTCACGGGTAAGTTTATTTTCAGTAAGTTGGTTTTGAACATAATTATATTCAAACTGAAATGCCTTAATAAACAGTTCTTCTTGGATTTCATTACTGTTTGAATTATTTTGATAGCGACGATGACGTTCGCGGTAATACCGTTGGACGATCGAGATATCCGTGCGACTTTCTTTATTTACCTTAGGACTTTTTAAATATTTAAACACTTCTTGAGTTGCACGATTTTCTATTTCGACGATTGTGTCATGTTTACTCTTAAACTTCTTCATTAATTTAGGGTTATGTTTCATTTGTTGTTGGGCTATTTTGATTTTTCTGCTATGCGTTAATCGTTTAAAAAAATAGATGAACCGGTAAGCAATTTGACGCCAAATGCTTTTCAAAACACTATTATCAGAATGGGCATCTCGGGTCAACATGGTGCGTTGATAGAGGCGGCGTTCTTTTTCTGTGATGTCTTCATTTGCCACCATTTCGTCTAGAACATCATTTTCAACATCACGAGTCTGGGCAAATAATTGTCTTAAAATCCTTCTGTTTTCGATTTTTTCTGGCTTATTTTGACTATGCAAAGTCGAAATAACAGCTTGAGTTTCCAAGGGATATTCGTTTAATTCGGTTATTTTTTGAATCGCATAATTAATCATTTTTCTGCGTGCAGAATTGGCGTCTTCCCATAAAAAGGGTTCTTTTTGACGAGGAAGCAAAGCTGGTAAAATTAAAGAAGGAACTAACATACTTAAAATGATCACAATGCTGGCAATAAATAAAAGATCATTTCTGTAAGGAAAGACCGTGCCATGCAGCGTCAAAGGCAATGAAAAGGCCAGTGCTAACGTAATTGTTCCATGAATACCACTTAACGCAATGATCCAGCAATTTGTGTTTTTATATTCCGGGCGGACACGAATAGTGGCAAACCCCATGCGCAACCATAAATATCGCAAAATGGTCATTAAAGCATAAAGCAAGATGCTTAATCCCATCAAAAATAGCAGAAAGCTATTGTTCCGATAAGAAATGTCGGCAATAACGGTTGGTAAAGACACGCCCAACAGCACAAACACAAATCCGTTCAAATTGTCTGAGAGGACTTCCCAGGTGGTGTTGCTGACAACCTGTATCTTGGTTGAAGTAAGCCGTAGACGCCCTTCTTGGACGCCGTGAACAAGTCCTGCAGCCACTACAGCTAAGATTCCGGAGACATGTGCTAATTCCGCAACAAAATAGACGAAAAATGGCGTCAAAATTCCTAAGGTGACGATGACGGAAGAATTATCCATTCGGTGACTGATTAAAAAAGTTCTCAGGGAGACCAATAAACTTCCCAAAATCATACCTAACAGTAAACCACCTAAAAAAACATATGAAAAATCAAAAAAACCAAAAGTAAACGAAAATTTTCCCTTTGTAAAAGCCTGCAAAGCTAAATCAAAAATTACGATTCCAGAAGCATCATTGAAAAGTGACTCATTTTTTAAAGTTTGCATGGCCTCTTCTGGCATTTCAATGTTGGCGGTAACTGAAGAAACAGCGACAGCATCGGTTGGTGTGATGATGGCTGCTAACGCAAAAGATAGGGGCAGTGCCAATTCAGTTAATGTTAAGTGAGTGACAACGCCGACGATACTGATGGTCACTAAAGCAAGACCAACGGCAAGTGACAGTGTGGTGGAAAAAGAACGTCGCAGAGCACGCATGTTAGTGTTCAGGCCATCATAAAACATTAGTGGTGCTAAAACGACGAGCATAAAGAGATCCGGATTCATTGTGTAGTGACGATAATAAGGCACAACAAATGCCACAAGCAGGCCGATTGCAATTTCAATAAAGGCAAGGGGAACTTGTGTGAGTTTGCTGGCAATAATATTTGAAATTAGTACCGCAATCACAAGAACTAAAACTAAAACGACGATTTCCATGTGGTTCACTCCCAAAAGTTATCTGAATCTAGTTTACCATATGGGTTGGTAAATATTTGACTGGTAAGTCTTGAAACAGGTTGTTAAGGACTGAAAAGAGTTGCAATCAAATTATGATTGCAACTCTGGTTATCCCTAATTTTATTAATTTTGAGAAAAAAGTTCGGAAAGGTATGTCATGAACCGTTTGAGATAGGTGTCTTGATTGACCGTTAAAGCGACAGATACATTAGGGTGTTGATCGGTTAATCGAGCTGGATAACCAATGGTTCGACCCCACATTTCTTTAGTTGTATCCACAAACATATTGATATCAAGTGTTGAAACTAAACTTGGATCCAAAGCGACTCCAACTGCCAGAGGATCATGAAGGGCACAGCCATGGAGATGAGGACTGGTAATTTTATAAACATCAATGTAATAATCCACAATATCTGCGAACTTTTCTCCGGCAACAGTGTTTAATTTGCGCCATTGCGCGGTTTCATTTTTAGTTAAAAGGGTTCGTAAAGTGACATCGAGGCCAACCATCGTGATGTTCAAGTTGCTTTCAAAAACTTGGTCAGCAGCAGTTGGATCTTGATTTATATTGGCTTCTGCTACTGGTGACACATTTCCTGGAACGGTTAGTGCGCCACCCATTAAGGTCACATTACCAATTTCGTTTTGGATTTCTGGGGCTTGTTTCAATGCCTTTGCTAAATTAGTCAAAGGACCAGTGGGAACTACGATCAGATCTTTGCCATAGGTATGGGCAGATTCAATTAAAAAATCCACGCCAGATTTAGTTTCTGGTTGCCGTTTGGCGGTGGGGAGTGAAACTTCACCGATTCCATTTTTACCATGGATTTGTACACTGATCGGCATCACCTCAAATTGAGTGGTTGTGGAAGAGTGTGATTCCCCAAGGAAGACGGGGACATCCTGTTGACCAAGTAGTTCAAGAATTTTCAAACTGTTTTGGGCTGACAATGGAGTTAACACATTTCCATATGAAGAAACAATTCCAATCAAATCAACATCTGGAGCAGCTACTGCGTATGCAATGGCCATTGCGTCATCAATACCAGTATCTAAATCTAAGATCATTTTGCGTGTCGCCATGAGGAGCCTCCCAAATTTTATTGTTGGTACACCATAATCATACGAAATAACGAATCTAAATACAATTTAAATTTGTCTTTTTGAGTGACAAATTTAAAAATCAACACTGACTGAAAATCGTGTTAAAATTGAACAGTTATCTTACGTAAAGAAAGAAGGATAAAACGTGTCTGACATTTATGACATTACAATTATTGGTGGTGGCCCTGCAGGAATGTTTGCGGGCTTTTACAGTGGCTTGAGAACAGCCAAGGTGCAAATTATTGAAAGCCTATCCCAACTTGGAGGGCAAGTAAGTGCGCTTTATCCAGAAAAATATATTCATGATGTGGCGGGTTTTACAGGGGTCAAAGCAAATGAATTAATTGAGAAATTGCATAAACAATTAAGCCAATTACCTGTTGATGTGCGGTTAAAAGAAACGGTTACTGACCTTATCCAACAAGAAGATGGCTATAAAGTAGTGACTAACCGCGGAACTTATGAGTCAAAAGCCATCATTATTGCTACCGGAGTTGGGGCGTTTAGTCCGCGTCGCTTGGCAGTTGAGGGTGCTCAAGAATTAGAAGATCAGCATATTTTTTACACAATCTCGGATCCGCGTTGTTTTCAAGATAAAACAGTTTTGATAGCTGGCGGAGGTGATTCAGCGATTGATACTGCCTTAATGTTGCAAGAAACGGCTAAACATGTGTATTTAATGCACCGGCGAAATCAGTTTCGGGGGATGGAACACAGCGTTGAATTACTTGAAAAATCTGAGGTTGAACTATTAACTCCATTTTTAATAAAGGAAATTGAACAAACAAATGAGCACCTTTTACTGACAATGAAAGAAGTGAAGGGGGAGCGTCTTTTACAAAAAGAAGTTGATGATGTGATCGTTAACTATGGTTTTATTTCAAACAATAAAACAATTAAGCAATGGCAAATTCAGCCTGAACAACACCACCGAATGTTTACGGTGGATCGTCAAATGAAAACGAATCTTCCGTTAATTTATGCAATTGGTGATGGCGTTGATTATGAAGGTAAACTTGATTTAATTGCGACCGCGTTTGCTGAGGGACCAATGGCAGTTAGTGCTATCATGAAGGAATTGTATCCCGACCGTCGTGGCCCATTGCATAGTACGTCGATGGAACTTTAAAGAGTAAAAAACGAGCCCCAACCAAAACATATGTTTTGGTTGGGGCTCGTTTTTAGTTTAGTTGATTCAGTTAGCTTAACTATCGTTTGTCGCGTCTTTGTTAGTCATCAGAATTAGAATCTGGGTTGGTAATTTGGATTCGATTATTCTTAGACTTAGAGTGGGTTGCTTCTGGCGCATCAGTTTTATACAAATCCTCTAAAGAACGATCACGGTTTTTAGAGTACATTGAGGTCGACTTCAGACCAAGTTTCTTTTGAATCTTAAGTTCTTTTTGAAGCCCATTTGCATAGTTGTAAAGCTGTGAATTAACAGCTTTAAAGCCCTTAGGTGTGTAGAATCGTAACAAATTTTTCTCGTTTAACGAGTCAGACATACTAAGTTGCTTGTTAACTTTTTTCTGATTCTTTGCAATTTGCTTTTTCAAAGTCTTATTCGGCGTCACAATCTGGCCGGTACTGTTATCGTAAATAGTCCCGCTGATCGAGGTGTAGTTTGGTGTAATGAAATCCTGATTTCTAAAAGCAACCACTTGATCGTGTTGTGATGAGAAAAGGTCCGTTCCAAATAACATGTATTTCTTGGAGTTGATCCCAAGAAGATGCAAAAGAGTTGGAAGAACATCAATTTCGCCCGCGTACTCTTTGTTAATGCCACCATTTTTGACACCAGGGACATGAATCATGAAAGGTACACGCTGCAACTGAGTATTATCCCAATCCGTCCAATTATCGACGGGGTCGCTGCCGTATGACTTGAAGTGACTGGAATCTTGACTAAAGGTCTTGGCTAAATTCTTATTTGCTGAGTTAGAAATCCCGTAATGATCGCCATATAAAATAATTACAGAGTTATCATAAAGGCCTGACTTCTTTAAGAAAGTGAAGAACTCTTTGACAGATTGATCAAGATAATTTGCCGTTCTGAAATAGTTATTTACAGAAGTATTGCCTGTGTCTGGAACTTTAAAACTGGAATCTTCTTTATCTAAGTCAAACGGAAAATGGTTGGAAACTGTAATATATTTAGCGTAAAACGGCTGTTGCAAGTACTGCAAGTATTTAATGGAATCCTTAAAGAGTAACTTATCCTTTAAGCCATAACCGGTCGATTTATCACCTGACGTATCAAAATAACTAGCGGAGAAGAAGTACTGATAACCCATATTCTTATAAACGTTGTTACGATTCCAGAAACTGGCTACATTACCATGGAAAACAGCTGAAGAATAGCCTTGTTCTTGTTTTAAAATGGCTGGAGCCGCTTGGAAAGTTTGATCGGTACCAAGCCGGGCAAACAAGGAGCCTTGAGACAGCCCAAACGTGCCGGTTTCGAGCATGTTTTCGGCATCACTGGTTTTTCCTTGACCAACTTGATTAAAGAAATTCGAAAATGAGTAGGTGCTCTTGCTGTGATAAATTTTATTCAAAAACGGTGTGACAGTTTGACCTTCAACCTTGTCATCAATCAAAAATTGTTGAAAACTTTCTAAATGAATGACAATGACATTTTTACCTTTGGCGATGCCATAATATTTTTTATTGGATTTTGCATAATGACTACGGACATATTTTTTAACGGTTTTAAGTTCGCTCTTAGTTGCACTGGAACGCATTTTGCTCGTTTGTTCCGTTTTGGCACCATCGTAAACTGTGAACGCATCAAGTCCGAGGTACTTTACGATGTAGGTGCGATCAAAAGTTCGCGTGATTAATTGCGGACGATCAATTTCAGCGAACATTAAGTTAAAACCAAAGAGAAGAACCGAAAGTGAAGTTACTTGGAATCCGAGTCGTTTTGGTAAAGGATTTCTGTCAAATTTGATTTTGCGCATGAGCATCAAAACTAAAATAATAACGAGGTCCAACCAAAATAGCAAATCATGGGGCTGCGTTAGCGCTAATGAGCTCCCACTTAATCCCTGATCTACTTTGGAATACCCTAGCATTGTATTGATTGTCATGAAATCGGAAAATTCACGATAGTAAATGACATTGAGATAAAGTAAAAGAGAATTTCCAAAATCAATTAATACAATCAGTGGATAAAAAAACTTGGCTCGCTTCGCGTACAGCGCAAGGCCGAATAGTAAGAAGGTAATTGCCAAGGGATTTATTAGCATGATAAACCATTGAAAAACGCCGGAAACCCCTAAAGAAAAATCGGCGAAATAGGCGAGAAGTGTTTTCAACCAGAAAAGGAATACTAGAAGAAAGAAAAAGCCCATTCGGGTGTTGATTTTTGAAATAAATTGCTTCATTTTTTGATTGCTAACCTTCCTGTGAATATCTTTTTTTCCTTACGATTTGATTCACAAATATAAAGTCATTTTAACATAATTTTATTAAGAAAATGCTTAAATTTAGGTTGAGTTTGTTTTTAGACCGTCAAAGAGTTTATAATTCAAAAATAAAAGGAATTTTTGATAGGTGATAGATTATGGAAATAAAAACAGCGTTTGGTAACGGTAATGCAGTCTATGATGATAGTATGAAAATCAGGACGGCTGTGTTTATTCATGAGCAGAAAATTGATGCTAGCATTGAACAGGATGAAAATGAAAACCGATGTTTGTATTATGTCGGCTACATCGAAAACAAACCAGTAACCACAGCAAGGGTCATTGCAACGAAGGAGGGAACCTTGGTGCAACGGGTTTGTACGCTCAAAGAATATCGACAGCAGGGCCTGTCTTCACAAATTTTTAGTGCGATTGAAAAAGACGCTAAAAGCAACAAGGTGGCTCAGGTATGGCTCTTTGCTCAAGACCACGCTCAAAAATTCTATTTAGAAAATGGATTTAAGGTTGTGGGCGATCAAGTGATGGAAGCAGGAATTGCCCATCATAAAATGATCAAGAAAATCAAGTAAAGTTTTAGGATTGAGATGAATGTATTGTGAGTAAAGTTCAACCCAGATATCAGGTGAGTTGGTTTACGATCTTATTTGTAATTGTGATTGGTGGGTTGCTGTGTTTTGCCACACAACATAATGCAGCTTTGTATAAAGCTCCAGTTGGTCAGATCATTAAGGTGACTAACGAAAAAAGGATTAAGCAGGTGGATAATTTTCATAATCACGATTATTCACAAAAGCAGATTTTAAAAGTCCGAGTTTTAAATGGACAGTATCGAAACAAAACACTAAATGTTCAGAACACGTTTTCTGCTTCTAACGCAATGGATCAAGCATATCGTAAGAACCAGCAAATTTTTTTGGCTGTGCAAAAAAAGTCGGATCATAAACTACAAGCGACGATTACGGACTTGAAACGCGACACGTCAATTGTGTTTTTAAGCTTGTTGGCAATTAGCCTATTATTGCTAACGATGAAAATTAGCGGATTTATGGCACTTTTAAGCGTATTACTAAACGGTGTCCTATTTTTCTTGGCAATTAAACTCGATGTATTATTGCAAGGCACCAACGTTTTAGAAATTTTTGGAGTTTTAGCCTTTGGATTTGCCGGTTTAACGCTATTTTTAGTGCTTGGTAAAACCAAGCAGATGGTGGTTACTTTTGGAGCGACGATTTTAGGAACATTGGGATCGGTGTTAGTAACTTTAATTGTTCTCAATCTAACGCATGATCAAGGACTCCATTTTGAAACAATGGAGTATGTGACTCAAAGTCTTAAACCAGTGTATATTGCAGAAACAATTTTGGGTTCATTGGGTGCAGTTATGGATGAATCCACAGATATAATTTCTAGTCTGTTTGCGGTCCACCGAGAAACGCCTGATTTGACGCGCCGTCAGTTGTTTCTATCTGGCCGGGAGATTGGTAAATCCATAATGGGACCTTTGATTAATGTACTTTTCTTAATCTTTATGGCAGATACTTTTGCGATGATGGTGCTTTATTTACGCAATGGCGATAGCTGGGGTTATGCCTTCACCATGAATATGTCATTAGGAATGGTTCAAAGCTTGGTTAGTGGTATTGGTATTGTTTTAGCCATCCCTGCTGCCAGTTGGTTTGCAAGTAGTTTATTAAAAAGAGGTGACCGCGCATGAGCACAATTTCAGTGTTGGTGCTGATTCTCTTTGTGGCAATGGTTTTGGTTGGTGGGTTACAAGGACTAAAGTCATTTCTGAGTTTGGTAATTAACTTTGCCTTAATTTTTATGACGGTCGTTTTAATTGGACTCAATTTTCCGATTCTGGGAATAACTTTATTAAATGCCGTGATCATCCTGGCTGTGACAATTTATTTAGGGGATGATGATCCGCTAACAACTGAAACAGCTTTTTATGGGTCAGTTTTGGTTATGGTGTTGGTGGTTTTGCTCATCATTCCAATGGAGCACTGGGCTGTGGTTCAAGGATTTGGCAATGAGAATACTGAAGACCTTGAAGGAATGTCATTACTAGTTGGAATCAAATTTTTGGATGTGTCGATTGCAACCACCATTTTAAGTAGTTTGGGAGCCATTGCCGAAGCGGCCATTGCAATTTCAGCCGGGTTAGGTGAAATTCTGAGCCAAAACCCTGAAATTCCGGTAACTCGTTTATTTAAAGATGGTATGTCTGTGGGTAGACAGATTATTGGTACCACGTTTAACACGTTGTTTTTTGGTTTCTTTGGTGGCTTTTTAGGATTGTTCATCTGGTTTGAACGGCTAAATTATACGTGGGGCGAATTTGTGAATAATAAGATTTTTGTGTCAGAGTTACTAATGATTTTAATTTCGTTTATTGGTGTGATTTTGACAATTCCTGTCACTACTTGGGTGATGGAACTTAAGGTACAAAGAAAAAGAGCTAAGAAAATTGGGTAATTAAAAAGGCATCGCTTTAAGTGGCGATGCCTTTTTGTGATGGAAACTTTAATTTTTATCATAGGATAGGTGAAGTGCAGCTGTGATGCCAATTGGAAAGAGTAATCCCCAAACCAGTTGAGAAATAAATACGATTAAGGCAATTTGAATAAAAGAAAGTAATTGTGTAAACCCTAATGCTAGTAGTGGAATTAAAGTCATAATACCAATTAAAATTAGTAACGGGTCGAAGAAATTAATTGCGCTTAAGTAATTATCAGTAGTTGCACGAGTTGTTCTCAAAATTATGGGGATAAGAATTCCCAGACTTAAGCAACTTACAATCAAGCCAGAAATTATGGGAACATCAGCTAACAGTGGGGTTTTCAAAAGTAGGTTTGAGAACCAATTTGTTAATTGAAGACCACCCCAAAATGTAATTAAGAGACTGATGCTTGCATAAATGGCGAATAACGATTGTGAAATGATCAAAAGATACAAAATAACCAAACCAATTAGCCATGGAACCAGATGAGTGAGATCGTGATTCAAAGCCTGCTGTTGTTTTGCCACATCAACCGTTTCTCCTGAATAGTGCAGAAAACTTTTCGATAAAGAAGTTCCTGATAAGGTTGCATTAGTCAGTTGTTGTACTTGTTTCAAAGTGCTGGTCGCTTTTATTGAAGCCGTTGTTTTGTTGAGTACAACTGAAATGGTGGTTTCCTTATTGTTAGATTCATTGAATTGACTAAGTGCATTTTTCATTGGATCAGTTCTTAAATCTACAGAAGTCATATAGAGCACGTTAAGAATTCCAGATTTACTCAAATTATCTAAGTAACTTTGTTCCCCAATTAAGTTCTGCTGAGCAATTTGGACGTTTTTACTGTCCTTTGTTAGGGCAACACCGGTAGTTTTAAGTACGGATTGGACTTTATCAAAATCATCAGTAACGCTTTGTTGATCATCTTCAACTTGAGAAATGTTGTCGGCGATGACGTTATTATTCGAACTAACCACGCCAATATTATGACGTAGTGTTTTTAAGTCACTAATCAGGTTTTTATTGTGGGTACTCAAAGAAGACAATGCCCGTTGAATGCCTGTTGAATTTCTAGAAGTCTTTCCCGAACGAATTGCGTGGTCAATTTCAGCTTGTTGCGACTGCATAGTTGTAATGTCAGTGGTTAATTCGTCGGCCTGGTTGGCAACTTGTGAGCTTTGTGACTGAATTTTACTCAAATTAGTCGCATTTTTTGATAACTGCTTGAGTGCAGAAGTTAGATTTAAGTTTTTTAATTGTTTTTGTGATTTTTTTAGAGATTTTTGAGTGTTGGTCAAATTAAGATTAGCCGCCGAAAGTTGACTGGTAACGGAAGCTAGCTGCTTGTTGACATACAAATTGGTCAGTGAAATACCACTTGGCTGGGCTACTGAATAAACGTTGGCCACATTCTTATTTGCCTTTAGTTTTTGTGTTAGCTGATTGAGAGTTGCCATATTTTTTGTAGTTGTGATTGGTTGTTTGTTGGTGAGCGTAATTGTGATTGGCGAGACTTTACCAACTGGATAGTGACTAGTAATCACCGACGCGCCAACTTTTGCCTGACTTAAGAATGGTGTGTTAACCGCGCTGGACCAGTTTAACGGTGTCATTTTAATCAAACTGACTAGCAAAACGAGAATGAAAATACTTATCAAACTAATTAGGGAACGCTTTTTACCTAAAATAGCACTTGAATGCCAGAAACTGAAACTAGGATTAAGACTTTTTCCATTTCCAGGCCAGAAAAACAGATCATCTAGAAATTCGGTGAAAGCCGGCATCAAGGTGTAAAAGGCTATCCAAACTAAAGTGATGGAGACGGATAGTATCCAAAGAGAACGGAGAGTAGTATTTCTTGCTAAAAGCAATAAACTACTTAGCGCAATTATTGGCACAATGCTAAGTAAGGTGGGTAGCCAAGAATCCCAATAACTCTTTCTAACTGCATTCTGATTTTCATAGTGGTCACAATAGAAACGATAAAAAACAGTTGCAGCGATTGGAAATAAACCGAAACTTACCACTAGTATGATTGTATTCGTGTACGCTGTGTAAGGCATACTTAAGAAGCGAGTTGCCAGTGTCGCGATTGAAAAGCTTGATAGATAAATAATCCCAGAAAGTAATAGGGTAATTAAAGGCACCAAAACCGAACGGAAAATTAGACCAAGAATGAGCACAACGAGAATGCAACTAATAACAATCACAAGCTTATTGGCCGCCTGCGTAGCCTGTACACGGGCAATTTGAAGCACATCATTACCAGTTATGTACGCATGAACTCCCGTTGTTTGGATTAAGCTATAAATCTGGGGAATTAAGATATGAAACTGTTTTTGAGATTCTTTAAAATGAAGAATACTGAGTTCCGTTGACTTATCAGTTGAGTTTAGCCGATGGGCGGCATTAGAATCATTTCCAGCTTCGATTGATTTAAGTCCTAGAAACTTTTGGTTAGCTTTTAGTTTCTTCTGATTTTCTTGAATAGCTTTCCGCTGCTTTGTACTTAGAGTACCATTTGAATTTGTGTACACTATGGTGGCACTAGGGGCGTCCTTTGTAGGCAATTGTTGACTAAAGCTGGAATTCCAGCTTAACGAGTTGGGCAGCAAAATAATCATACCGACCAAGAGAATAAACCAGGTGATTAAACTTGCTATTTGAAGGGTATTTTTCTTTTGCATCATATTTTCATTCCTTATGTAATTACGTATTTATTAATTTAAGTTTAACATATGAAAATTGCCAGAATCAGCGCTAAATCAAACTCTATGAATTAAATACGCTTTTAATCAAAAATTATTTTTTAAAAAAGTTATTGAAGTTCAAAACTAAAAGAACAATTAAAATCAAAATAATTGTAATAAAAATGGTAATCTCCCAGCCTAAAACAGAATGACTGAAAGGAATTAACACATTTTGACCAAAGAAGCCAAAAACAATTGAAGGGACAGCTAGGACTATTGAGAAGACTGTCAAAAATTTCATTGTATTGTTTAGGTCACTGTCCAAAATGTTTGAATTGGCGCTTGCAACCCGTTCAATAATATCTGTTGCTAACTGGGCCATTTCTTCTCCCTGTTGGGATTCAACTATGACATCTTCAAGTTGTTCGTGTTGATCCTTGGTCATTTGAATCTCTTGCATCCGATTCATACTAGTTAAAAGGGCATTATTTGTTTTCAATGAAGTTAAATAATAAACCAAACTAGTTTCAAGATGAAGCATATCTGAAATTGAACGGCGAGAAATTCGATGAAGCATGGTTTTTTGAATCTGTTGTCGCTGCCGATTAATGTTGGTCACAGCGTCGAAATATTGGACAGATAGTTTGTATAATGTCCGAAAAATAATTGTTAAAGGCGTGACTTCATTTTTAGCATGGGCCAAAGCAGAAGACAGTTGTTGATCAAAGAGCTTCTCTACAAATTCGGTTGAAGTTCGCGTGAAGGTCAAAATATAATCATTAACCAACATAATCCCAATTGGTTCGGTACTACCACTATCGGTGATATCCTTTGATAGGACATCAAAAATGATAAGAAAAATGTTGGCATCACGATCAGTTTCAATCCGAGCGCGTTCATTAGGGTCAATGGCATAACCTAACATTTCTTCAGTTACTTGATAATGATGAATAATTTTTGCAATTTCAGCTTGCGTCGGTTGGTTAATGGCGACCCAGGTATGCTGTGAATTAATCTTTTTTTCGGAAATCATTGTTGTAGCCTCACTGGAAATTTCTAAAGTTCATTTAAGCTAATTTTAGTCCATCGTGGCCCGTGCGTCTATGTAGGAAAGAAAAGAAAGTTTAAATTGAAGAATATTTACGTTGGTTTGAGTTGGTTGTGGTATTATTTTATGCATGGAAAGGAGCACTAACGATGCAATTACTTTCAAAACTATATGGCCCTTTTTTTAATCTGCATAATTGGGAAACGGTGTTAACATCTAGCAGTGACTGGATGATTATTTTGTCACTGATCATGATTGAATGTTTATTGTCGGTTGACAATGCAGTTGTTTTGGCAACTCAAACACAAGCTTTAACGAACTTAAAAGAACGAGAGAAATCTCTATTTTATGGACTTTGGGGAGCCTATATATTTCGTTTCTTAGTCATTGGAATTGGTACGTATCTCATTCACATCTGGGAAATAAAAATAATTGGGGCACTCTATCTCCTTTATATGGTGTATCGCTATTTTGCGCCCAAACAAAAGAAGAAAGAGTCTTCTTCAAAGGTTACAGTAAAAAAAGAAGGTCACTTATCGTTATTTTGGTCGGTAGTTCTTCAAATTGAAATGATGGATATTATATTTTCAGTAGATTCTGTTTTGGCATCACTAGCAATTTCGTCTAATCCTGTTATCGTCTTGCTTGGTGGCATGATTGGAATTTTGTGTATGCGGGGAATCGCAGAAGTCATTATGAATGTCATGCGTAAAATACCAGAGCTGGAAACCATGGCTTACTTTTTAATTGCGATTATTGGAATTAAGCTATTTGTCTCCATTCCATTAATTGGTTGGGAAATTCCGTCTGGGATTTTTGCCGGCATTGTTGTGGCCGCTGTTTTGATAACGTTGGTCGTACATTATGTCCGGGGAAAAGTGCAAAAATGATGATTATGTGGCAAAGCACCTTGTTCCGCTCACTTTTTTTAGGACAGCTTCACCAGGCAGCCTCATAATCATAAGCAAGATTCCTGCGGGATTACGATCCCGCCTCCATCTCACTTATGATTATGTGGCAAAGCGCCTTGTTCCGCTCACTTTTTTAGGACAGCTCCTTGTGGCAGACCCATCGAGATAATCATGCCTAAACGCGCGATCACGATCGCTCGACCGGCACACCTATCTCGATAGGACTAAACGCCA
>NZ_DOEM01000026.1:0-75451 GCF_003533255.1 Pediococcus sp. | reverse complement strand
CCGCTCACTTTTTTAGGACAGCTCCTTGCAGCAGACTTACCAATATAATCATGCCTAACCGCAGGATCACGATCCCGCTAGCGGCACAATTATATTGGTAAGCCAAACGCTGCAATCCGCTCACTTTTTTTCATTATGCTATAATTCATTCATAAGCTTCACAAACGGAGGAAATGACATGGCTGTTACCATTACAAGTTACAATATTGATGAAGAAACGGCTGACGGGCTTGTTCTTGTTGACTTTTGGGCCCCTTGGTGCGGGCCTTGCAAAATGCTTGAACCTGTCCTTGATCAGCTTGAACCTAACTACAAAGGTAAAATTAAATTCGGTAAACTCAACGTTGACCATCAACAAGAAATTGCCGAAAAGTATAAAATCATGAGTATTCCAGCACTAGTTTTATTTCGTGATGGGAAGGCCGTTGAAAAAGTCACCGGCTTTTACCCTCAAGACAAGTTAACAAAATATTTGGATTCCAAAGTGGAGACTAGGTGACAAAATGAAAATTGCGGTTGTTGTCGATAGTTCCGCTAATATTCCTGAAAAATTAGTTCGTCAGTATCATTTAATCGTGATCAATCAACCCATTCTTTTTGGTAATCATCTTTATCGAGAAGGAGTTGATTTATCATCTTCTGAATTCTATAAAAGACTCAGAAATGATAAAACAGTTCCCACCGCCTCACAAGTTGCCATGAGTGAAATGCAAGGCGTCTTTACCGACCTTGCCCATCAAGGGTATGAGGCCGCAATCTGTGTGGGTGTTTCTGGTGGGCTTAGCGGGTTTATTACCAATTTGAAGGCTTTCGCACCTTCCGTCAAGGACTTAGACGTTTATGCCATTGATTCAATGATGGCATGCGCTGCAGAAGGTAACCTTGCCTTACTTGCCGCGGCCCTTGTTGATCAAAACTATTCAGTTCATGATATTTTAAAACAAGTTAAGAAGTTACAAGAAGCAACCCATTTTCTGCTTGTTGTTTATAATATGCGTGCGTTATCCAAAACAGGCCGTATTATGAGCCGTTCTCCATTGATTGGAGCAATTTTGGGCACACGTACAATCCTAACGTTTAATAAAGCCGGGAGATTGGCCCTTGTGACGAATGCCCATCATATGGATAATGCGTTTAAAAAAGTGAAATTAATGATGGATGAAAAACTATTGAACAGTTCAGTTAAGCAAAGAATTAGTGTACTAGATGCCAACAATAGTGAATTGAATCAGGAATGGCAATCGGAAATAAGAAACCAATATCAAACGGCCACAATTGAAACTGGTGAGATTGGCCCATTTATGGGTGTCCATACGGGTGAAAAGTCAATGGGCATCGTTTGGGCGCCAGATTGGCAAGATTTTCTTGGTAGCGACGTGCACTAGCAAAGCATAATTGTTTGTGAACAACGGCTTCAACTGAACCAAACGTTTGACTTGTGCTAAGATAGAATTGATGAATTAAAAAATTGGGAGATAGTGAAATGATCACATTAAAATCAGAACGAGAAATTAAAGGAATGCAAAAGTCTGGTGCCGTTTTGGCTGGCATGCATATTGGGTTACGAAAGATTATTAAACCCGGAATTTCAAGTTGGGATATTGAAAAATTTGCGTTACGTTATTTAGCTGAAAACAATGCTAAACCTGAAGAAAAAGGGTTTGAAGGCTATGAATATGCTACTTGTGTCAGTGTTAACAATGAAGTTTGCCATGGTTTTCCACGAAAAGATCTTTTAATTAAAGATGGTGACTTGGTTAAAGTTGATACTGTGGTTAGTGTGGATGGGTATATGTCTGATTCTTGTTGGGCTTATGCGGTTGGCAATGTGAGTGATGAAGTTAAGAATTTAATGGATGTCACTAAAAAAGCGTTGTATCTTGGAATTGATCAAGCCATTCCTGGCAATCGAATTGGTGACATTGGTCATGCAATGCAGCATTACATTGAAGACGAAAATGGTTACGGTGATGTTCGTGAATTCGTTGGTCATGGTATTCAGCCAACAATGCATGAAGATCCAATGGTTCCTGGCTACGGTGATGCAGGCCGTGGCTTACGTT
The DNA here is from genome assembly GCF_003533255.1 of Pediococcus sp. NCBI lineage: Bacteria > Bacillati > Bacillota > Bacilli > Lactobacillales > Lactobacillaceae > Pediococcus > Pediococcus sp. The sequence continues at coordinate 73,388 of NZ_DOEM01000026.1, read as the reverse complement.
TAAAGGCTGGCATGACGATCACAATCGAGCCTATGGTTAATACAGGTGATTGGCGTTGTGATACTTCTGCTCCTGATGGTTGGACTGTCACAACTATGGACGGCAGTTTAAGTTGTCAGTACGAACACACTTTAGTTGTTACAAATGATGGTCCCAAGATCTTAACTTCACAGGATCCTGAATTTGATGCTAAGTATTTGTTGGAGCCCGATTTTGATGCAAAAAAATTATTAATCTAAGTATTTTGGAACAAATCAAAAGTTGGTTTACTTTTAAGTAGCCAACTTTTTTGTATTCCGGATAAAACGAAGTATTAATGTAAAGTTTGAGTAGAAAAGCGAAAGTAAATCTTTTCAGATAAAGAGAAGGCCGATAACTTTCTAATTAGGTATAAGAGTCAAAAATTTAGGAGGTAACGGCATAGAAATTATGGAAGTTTTAAAGGAGAGTCACGATTTATGTGATGTGGAAAAGAATTTAATGATTCAATACCAGGCATTGATTTCAGATGTTTTAGGCAAAGCATGGATAAATTTTGCAGATGCCCGTCTCCGGGCAGTAGTCTTAACAGACGGTTCGCAAGCGACCTCACACGGCCCCACGTCAACATCGGAACGGTAAATAATGATCAAAAAAATTAGGCTTTAACTAGTTAGAGCCCTATCTACTAAATTTTGATACATACAAGCGAAGACGAATACTTGGACAAATTCGTGAATTCCGGTATGATAGTACGCGTGTAGATTAATAACGAAATGAAACTTTTAAAATGAAATGGTGGCAGCATGAATAAACGAAATTTAGATGCAAAGAGAATTGTAATTAAAATTGGAACTAGCTCGCTGTTGTATCAAGACACCAGTAAATTAAATTTGCGTTCAATTGAGCGTCTCGCGTTTGTATTGAGCGACTTAAAAAACCAAGGCAAGGAGGTTGTTTTAGTTTCTTCAGGTGCAATTGGTGTGGGGATGGGACGACTGGGTTTGTCAAAAAGACCAGATACAATTCCAGCTCAACAGGCAGTTGCTTCTGTGGGACAAGGCGAGTTATTAGGCATTTATGAGCGTGAATTTCAGCACTATGGTAAATCAGTAGCCCAAATGCTACTGACACGGGATGTACTAGTGTATCCCCAAAGTAAAAAGAATGTGTTCAACGCTTTTCAAGAGTTATTAAAAATGAATGTGATCCCAATAGTAAACGAAAACGATACAGTTTCAGTTGATGAATTGGATCACAAAACCAAGTTTGGTGATAATGATCAGTTGTCTGCCATTGTTGCAAATTTAATTGATGCTGATTTGTTGATCATGTTGTCTGATATTGATGGCTTTTATTCAGGAAATCCTTTGTCTAATCCAAACGCTGAGTTGTACCACACGATTACAAACATTGATGGGTCGATTATTCAGGCTGCCGGCGGTGTGGGCACAAAGTTTGGAACAGGCGGAATGGTTACGAAACTAAAGGCTGCCAAACGAATTTTGAAAAATCATCAAAAAATGATACTGGCAAATGGCAAGAATCCACGAATTATCTATAATATTTTGGCGGGCGATCCAGTTGGAACCCTTTTTGAACCAAAAGAAGTTGTCACGAAAGAAGGACTAGCATGATCACATTAACGCAGATGGGTCAAAATGCAAAAAATGCAGAACAACAGCTTTCCCAATTATCAACAATCAAAAAAAATCAAGTTTTGAAGGCTATGGCACGAGAAGTACGAAAAAGTTCAGATGCTATTTTAAAAGCAAATGCAATTGACATGCAAGATGCCGAAAAAAATGGTGTTAAAAAAGTTATGTTGGATCGTTTAAAACTTGATGATGACCGTATTGCTAGCATGGCAGATGGCTTGGAAGAAGTTGCGGGATTGGCCGATCCAATTGGTGAAGTTCTGAAGGGATGGACTACCGAAACGGGATTGGATATTTCCCAAGTTCGGGTACCATTAGGTGTGATTGGTATGATCTATGAAGCACGGCCAAACGTAACGGTTGATGCAGCTGGATTGACGTTTAAATCCGGGAATGCGGTCATTTTACGTGGCGGTAAAGAGGCCATTCATTCTAATCAGGCGCTTGTGACGGCGCTACGAACTGCCTTAAAGACCGAAACAATTGCAGAGGATAGTATTCAACTTATTACCGATACTTCCCATGGAACGGCGACCGCTTTAATGCAACTGACAGCCTATTTGGATGTGTTAATTCCTCGAGGAAGTGCCAAGTTTATTCAAATGGTTGTTCAAAAGGCTAAAGTCCCGGTAATCGAGACAGGGGCAGGTAATTGTCATGTTTATGTCGACGAGGGGGCTGATTTACAAATGGCCACAAATATTATTGTGAATGCCAAAACACAACGCCCTTCGGTATGTAATGCCATGGAAAAATTGGTGGTAAATGAGGCAGTGGCTGAGGAGCTATTACCAATGGTTGCTAAAGCCTTAAAGCCGTTTAATGTTGATTTACGCGGGGATGAACGGGCAAAGTCAATTTTACCCGATATTAGTTTGGCAACTGAAGAAGATTGGGGAACAGAATACAACGATTATATTATGGCTATAAAAGTGGTTGATGATTTGGATCAGGCAATCGACCATATAAATCGTTATAATACCAAGCATAGTGAAGCCATTATTACAAACAACTATGCACACAGCGAGCAATTTACCAAAGAAATTGATGCAGCGGTTGTCTATGTGAATGCATCGACCCGGTTTACGGATGGCTATGAATTTGGATTTGGTGCTGAAATCGGCATTAGTACTCAAAAATTGCATGCCCGTGGACCAATGGGCCTTAATGAAATCACGTCAACTAAATATGTGATTCGTGGAAACGGACAAGTACGAAAATAGAAAAAAGCTTTTGGCTGGTTAGAATTAGCTAACTTTGCCAAAAGCTTTTTTAAGTGAAACTAGTAGTTACTAATTTCGATTAAATTGGCGTCTGGGTCACGGACATAGACGGAAGTGAGTTTGCCGTGAGCGCCAGTTTTTTGAACTGGTCCTTCAATAATGTCGACATAATAACTCTTGAGATGGTTAATCACTTCGGGAAGTTTGTCTTTAACCACAATGCAAAGGTCAGCAGAACCCGGTGTTGGTTTATCAGCAACGGGTTCATGTGGTTCGTCGACAAGCTGAAAGTTAATTTTTTGTTTGCCACAAAGAACGGCTTTTCGATCGGCATCAAACGTTAAGATTGGCATGTCGAAAACTTCATGATAGAAACGCAGACTTTTTTCGATGTCAGTAACTGTTAAAACAAGGTGATCAATTTCACGAACGTTCATGATAGAAAACTTCCTTACTAAAGTATGATTAATTTAATAACAATAGTATAGCATAATCTATATTTGAAAATAATTTGAGCACCAGTTAAAAGCTATCCCTGATGAAATTGTAAGCACTATCTTTTTAAAAAGTGTGATTGGCTGGTGAATTGCCTTAGTTGACGGTGTTTAGACCTTTGTGATACGGTTGTTATTAGTTGTTTTAGGAACGGATAGAAAGTGAGAATTATGAGTATATTATCAGTAGCAAACTTATCCCATGGATTTGCGGATAAAAAATTATATGACGATGCCGGTTTTGAACTGAACAAACAAGATCATATGGGGATTGTTGGTCAAAACGGGGCAGGGAAAAGTACCTTAATTAAAATTTTAACAGGGACAATTTTACCTGATGAAGGCAGTGTGAAGTGGCAAAATAAGGTCACTTATGGTTATTTGGATCAGTATGCGGATATTCCAGATGGCGATACCCTTTATCAATTTTTGACTACGGCGTATGCCCATTTATTTGCCTTGAAAGATAAAATGGACAAGTGCTATGCGGATTATGCCGAAAATTTAGATGATGACCTATTAGAAAAAGCTGGCCGAATTCAAGAAACCTTGGAAGCCAATAACTTTTATGATATTGATACGGAAATTGCTCGTGTCATGACAGGTCTGGGTTTGGACGATATTGGTCGTGATCACATTGTCAGTGAAATGAGTGGCGGACAGCGGTCAAAGATTATCTTGGCGAAACTCCTTTTGCAGAATCCTGATGTGTTACTTTTGGATGAACCGACCAACTACTTGGATACTGCACATATTGACTGGCTAGAAAATTATTTAACCAACTTTACGGGAGCCTTTATTGTTATTTCCCATGATTACGACTTTTTGACTGAAATTACGAACTGTATTTGTGACGTAGCGTTTGGAAAAATTACGAAATATCGTGGTAATTTCAAAGCCGCAATGAAACAAAAGGATGCCCGAAAAGAGGCCCAATTGAAGGCTTTCGAGAAGCAACAGGTTGTGATTGAAAAAGCTGAAAAATTTATTCGAAAGAACAAGGCCGGTTCTCATTCGACAATGGCGAAGTCTCGAGAAAAGATGTTGTCACATCTAGATCGGATTGATCCACCAAGTGAGAATTTGCGTTCACACTTTGATTTTCCCTATCTGGAAACAGGTTCACAAAATGCCGTCGCTGTTAAAAAGTTGGCTGTGGGTTATGGAAAACGTCAATTACTTGAACCAGTTACCTTTAGCTTGACGGCCGGCGAAAAGATTGCCTTTTCTGGATTTAATGGAGCTGGTAAATCAACCTTAATTAAATCAATTTTAGGAAGAATTCCGGCTTTAAGTGGCACAACAGTCTTTTCTCCATCTTCTAAAGTGAATTATTTCAGCCAAGAGTTAATCTGGGATAACCCTGAATTGAATCCTTTGGAAACAATTCAAGAAAAGTATCCCACAATGTTACCCAAAACTATTCGAACCAAACTTGCAAAATGCGGAATCAATGCGGCTGATACCCAAAAGCCAATGCACATTTTAAGTGGTGGTGAGCAAACAAAGGTTAAGCTTTGTTTGTTGGAATTAGTTGAGTCTAACTTTTTAGTGATGGATGAACCGACGAACCATTTGGATGACGAAACGAAAGCTGCTTTGAGTGAAGCCTTACAAAAATTCAAGGGTAATTTGATCGTTGTCAGTCATGAGGACGGTTTTTATACCAACTGGATTGATAAAGAATTAAATGTTGAGAAATTACGGATTGATAAATAAGGACCAGAAACGTAAAACGGAACAGAGAAATTTTTCTCTGTTCCGCTTTTTAGTTCATTTTGAGATTTGGTTAGGTGGGTCTGGATAATCGAATTAGGGGTCGATTCTGATACTGTAAGCCGTGTCTGTATGAAACCTTGGCCAATAGCACAAACAACGAGCAATAAGATGAGCAATCCACTAAATACGGGATGTTTAGACTTTTTTGGCGGAGACTGGTTAACCGTTAGTTTAGACGTATGCCATAAATTGACAAAGAAGTTTGGGAGATACCAAATCAAAATGAGATCAAAAGCAATAAGTAAAAATTGCAGCACATTTGGCAAAGTAACCAAAACCGAAGAAATTTTGATCCCACCGGAATTGTTTGCATAGGGGAGAACTGTCATTGAATTCCCTACTTTTTGCTGATTATAAAAGTAGGTGGGCACATCCCGGATAACTCTTTGATCAATTCCCAAATCGTTTTGAAATTTCAGGGTAAGATTGTTTGTAGTGTAAGAAGCCTGTCCATAACGGGTTCTGGTTTTAATGTTAGTTTGCTTTTTTTTCACGATTTTAGCCTTAGTTGGAATGGTATAAGTTGACGATTGAAAAAAGTCAAAGGCTAAGGGCTCAAAATAGTTAGTGTAGCTCCATTGGGTTAAACCTATCAATACTAAAAGTACTGTGATTAAAAGATCTAGATGTACCAAGTTATATAGCACAGTTGGATTTCCCAATTTGAAATGGGCAATTCCTTTTAAAATAAGACGAATTAAATAACTTATGGTAACTAAGAGCGAACCACCAAGAAAGAGGGGTAAAGATCGCCAATCAACTTTTAAAGATTTGACTGCTAAACGATCATCATAGCGGTGATAAATTGTTCTTGTAATGGCCAGATTTTCGGACTTAGCCCAGGCTTGGTAGTCATTCTTAGTTAGTATAATATGCTTATCATCGCTTGTTTTTCCTTGATAACCGGTTATCTTTCCGTACCTGTTTTGAACGACTGTAATTTGATCAATCGTTTTTGTGCCAACAGGATGCACATTTTGAAAATTATCCTGGCATAAAGATAACCCAAAAATGGCAAACAGAAAACATAGGGCATAGATAAACTCTTGTTTTAATTTTGTCCACATAAGGTGAGACCGTCACTTTGCTTGAATTGTAAGCTGTTAAAAGTTTAGCACACTTTTGTCTACAATTTTCAACTAAATTGGGGAATACTATTAAAAACACAAAAAATCTGAAATTAAGATTATCATCCGAGTCATTTCCGAATGTAACTTAATTCCAGATTTTTAATTTGATATTTAGAATTTGCCACTTTCAACATCACGAAGATAATCAGCAAGGTGTTTGAAGTAAACAGGTGCGTTATCAATCATGTGATGATGGCCACCGTTTGGTGTTGTGACTAAACGAGAATTAGGAATTGCTTGTGCCATCCGTTGTGCAGATTTCAATGGCATGGTTTCATGTTCACCAAAAGTTAACAAAGTTGGCACTTTGATCTTGTGGATTTGATCGCGGATATCCCATTCTTTAAGTTTTCCAGTCACAACAAATTCATTGTCACCTTGGAAAGCGTTGTAAACTGGAACAGCCATTGTATCCACCAAATGTGAAATTGCTGGTGGCTGTTTGCGATCCACATAGCCCTTATTTAAAACTTCAACAAGTTCTTGGTAACGGGCATTATGCCAGTCGCCATTCTTTTCACAATCGCGCATGAACTGAGCGTCTTTAGGTGAGAGTGCCTCGTCACGAATGGCATCTTGATGTTCGAGATATTCATCAATATTATCAACCATGCTGGAAATAATGGCACCCTTCAAATGACTGCCGTATTTCAACGCATAGAGCATGGTTAAAGCGCCACCCCAGGATTGACCAATTAAATAAAAATGATCAATGCCGAGTTTTTGACGAACTTCTTCAACTTCACTCAAGAAATAGTCATAAGTCAAATACTTATCAGCTATTTTAGGATCTGAATAATCAGGTTGATCAGAATACCATGACCCTAATTGGTCATAATAGTGTACCTGAACATTTAACCCTTGTTTCTGGAGTTCATCATGAAAGTTTTCCCAGTATTCATGATTGCCACCGGGGCCACCATGTAAGGCTAGCAAATGAATTTTGCTATCTTCACCGTCTGTATGTGTCCACAAATGATAACCGTTATCCAATGTGATAATTTTTGTTCCTTGTTTCACCAGATCACCCTATTTCGTTTTAGTTAACCCTTATTCTAGCAAAAGAACCGCAACTACTCAATATTTCGGTTCCGGTTTTGGGCCCGTTTTCGCATTGTTTTTCGCCAAAATCCACCTTTGATGAATTTTGGTTCGTAGGAAATAATAAACGCGTCGGGATTATTATCCTCAATAAAACTGTAAAGATGTTGTTCCCGTTTTCGGGGAGTTAAAATTTCAAACTCAAGGCGAGCTCCTTCACGACCCTGGGCATTTTTAACGGTGACTCCATAGCCTTCAGCACGAATGGTTTCTGCAAATTGCTTACTTTCATCAGTTTTTGGTAGAATCACATTAACGTCCAACAACCCTAAGCGCAATTTATCTTCTAGCCAGGTGCCAAAGTAAATACCGGCCGCGTAACCAAGGGCATAAGCAGCAATATTCAATACATTGTTGAGTTTGCTTAATACTAAGCTTAAACCCACAACGTAGGTCACAATTTCGGCAATTGATAGCAGGGACGCCCAGAATTTATATCCCTTCATTTCCAATAGTGTGCGGATAGTATTCATTGTGATGTATGCAAAACTCAAAACGAAAATAAGTGCGATTAAACCATAATTCATGAAGATGCCTTCTTTCTTTGAGGATTAATATGGTGCAGTATAACAAAAATAATGGGAACCCGGCAAGGTGGAAAAATATTTTGCCTTGTTTTTCGATTGCCTAAGTTCTTGTTCTAATGGCAATCAATTGGTAGAATTAACTCAAAATTGCAGACAGGGGACGGTTGCTATCAAATTCGATTCAAAAATGGTTGAACAAAACTTAATTCAAGCTGGGTTAGCCATCCAATTGCATACGTTTGATCAGATTGATTCCACCAATGCTGAAGCAAAACGTGTGGGTCAACAAACAGGCAGAATCACGCAGCCGCAGGTATTTATTGCGAATCATCAAACCGGTGGCTATGGGCGTTTAAATCGCGATTTTTATTCACCAAAAGATAGCGGTCTGTATGTGAGTTTTTTAATCCCAATCGCGGCTGAAAACTTTAACCCAGGGCTGTTGACTACAATGACTGCCGTGGCTAGTGTGGAAGCCATTGAAAAACATTTCCCGGTCCGGTTACAAATTAAATGGGTTAATGATTTGATTTTGGCAAATCGAAAAGTGGGTGGAATTCTTGCCGAAGCGATCACAAATCCAGTAACTAACCAAATTATAGGAGTTGTCATTGGAATTGGCGTAAATTTAAGCACAACTAATTTTCCGGATGAGCTTCAAAAAGTTGCTATTTCACTCAGCAATCGGCCAGATGCCAAGGATCAAACGGCTTTTGTAAATGACTTTATTACTAACTTTTTTAACCATTTAGAAACCTATCAAACTGGTGATTTCATGACCCAATATCGAAAAAAGTCTTCCGTAATTGGACATCATGTTCGCGTACAGTTTCAAAATAACACAGTGACAGGTGTCGTTTCAGATATTGATGATGACGGTGCGTTGCTATTGCAAACGGACAATCAGAAATTGAAAATTACCAGTGGCGAGATCATTCACGTGCGGCCAATAAATGAATAAGGACAAGAAAACAGGCTGAAGGAAAATCCTCCAGCCTGTTTTTAGGTTCTGAAACCCGTTTAGCTACGATAACTAAACGATTCAAAACGCAAACTGTCAACTATTTAATTGGTAAACTCATTTTGCACTTGTTAATTTGTAACGAGTACTGCAGTTCTTGGTTACCACGAACTGTGGTACCAAAATCAGTGGCATACACAACTAAACCAAGTTGATGGCCTGCCAACAAGTGATAGAAAGTAGGCTGCAATTCAACCGTCAAGTCGTAAAAATCATTGGCCTTCAGTTCGTCAACTTTATAGTTATTTTTGCGGTTTTGTAAATTAATATGTCCATTCGTAATCATCTTCCAAGGTGTGGCTTCTTTTTGCAAAGTGAACTCGCGAAGATTATCACGTCGCCAATCATAAGTACCACTTAAAGCTTTAGAAGCCAAAATGGTTGGATTGACAGTTAGTCGTTTGGCATCCCCAAAATCAACCAACTGGAAGCTCAACATGCCAAATGGTTCGTTAACTGCCACCCGAATTTGTAATTGAACACGACCGTCAATATAAGTATCTTGATCATATTGACTAGTTTTGAAAATTAAGCGATTATCACGCAAACGGTTCTCACCAGTTGTATCGTGGTTGGTGGTTAATAAATCGCGTTCCCAAACATCAAGATGCTTCTTATAGAAGTCAAACGTATCAGGATCTAGGTGATCACTGAATGAAGCGGCAGCGGTTCGGACTGGCACTGTTTCAGGAACTAATTCTTTGGCTTCAAAATTGAAGATTTGGTGGTTATCCTTTGGTGATTGCCAGTCTTCATACGTGTTCCAAGTTTCTGGTTCAACGTTATCTTGAATTAAAACGTCTGGAAGTAACTCTTTGGCATGATTTTCAATTCCAAACAGTTCATGACTAAACCAAAGATTCATCATATCAGTGAAATCCAGTGAACGAAAGGCATTAATGTAAATGTGTTGGCCCTGATGCAAGATTAATTTCTTAGCAACAGGTACATCACGAAGTGCGTTCCAAAGATTGCCCACATTACGAGGCTTGACGTTCCAGTCATTTAAACCGTGGACCATCACCATGTCAGCTTTGATGTTTTTAACGTTATTCAGATAGTTCCGTGTATCCCAGTAGTGACTGTAATTACCAGTCGTGCGATCCTGATCTTTCGTCATGGCGGCTAAAACTTGATCAAAAAAGGCTTTGATCTTAAGATAGTCACCAGGTTTTTGCATGCGACTAAAGACTTCAGTTGCGAGTACATCCATATCTTCACCTTGGAAGGTATTTGGGGCAGCGACTAAACCGCCATCTCGGTAGTAATCGTACCAACTTGAAATTGCGGCTTCAGAAATTGCAGTTTTCAATCCAGCTACTCCGGTCGTAGCAGCGGCAGTGGCCAAGGTACCAAGGTAAGAACGACCGGTCATTGCAATTTTGCCATTCGACCACCAAGCTTTAATCGCAATATTATCGGTTCTATTGGTGAAAGCCGTGCGATTGCCAGCTAGCCATTCGATAACGGCAATTGTCGAAACAGTTTCAGAGACGGCTCCGGTATCGCGAATCCCGTCTGAGTCTTTAGTTCCAATTCCAGCGGCATAAACAACTGCGAAACCACGTGTGAGAAAGTAGTCGTTTAAAGTATAAGGAGCTTCCATCGCAAAGGTCTCGTCAGCTTCCTTTTGTTCGCCTGCAATTTGACGTTTCGCTGGCAAGGGCTTTGGTTCGTCTTGATAGTGAATATCTTCATAGGTCAGCTCATTTGGTTCTTTTTCCTCCAGCGGCACATCCACGTTGTGCATCATTGCGCTACCGGCTTCATCGTTGATTCCTTGATTATAAGGACTAGCGGTGTATAAAACAGGTGCCTTAAAGCCCTGTTCAGTTTGACGAGGTCGAAGAATTTCTACCTTGAGTAAATCTCGTTTGCCATCTTCATCGGTATCCAAAGGGGCTTCCACATAAACAACATCGCGAATTAACTGATGGGGATCAAATACAGCCTGTGCCTTGCCGTTAAAGAAGAGGGGTTCTGTGGCTTGCTCATAAAATGGCACAAAATAGCCATCTTGCGTTAATTTATCTAAATAAGTTTGACCATTTTTTGTGTGCGTACATAAAAGCAAATACCACGCGTGTAACAGGTCGGCTTTGGACTGGATCAAGTCAGAAACAGTCGGTAGTTGAATCCGTTTCATAGCCTGCAAAGGTTCGTCAAGCTCAAAATCAGTGTCAACATCGAACTGCAAAAGCTGCAAAGCAACACAGTAAAAGACTTCATTGGTGATTGGTTGGGTGTTTTCCAAAAAATCTCCCAGTGTTGTGGTGGGAGTAGCTAAATAATTATCTAATTTTTGTTTAAAAACCGTTTCACTTTTGGCTTCTAAAATAGTTTTGTGTAAGAGAACTTTCCAAACTGCGATTGGGCTCTCTAACTTATCAACAGAATCATCGATAAAGTGAATAGCTCGTAATTCTTTGAGTTCGGTTGCGGGATCCACTGTTTCAATAGCGAATTGATTATTTTTCATAATATAAAAAACCTCCGAAAAGTTGTATGGCACCAATTATACGCCAATATAAGTGAACTGGTGACATGTCTGAAAACTAATTTAAATCTAGTAGGTAAATATGTTCTTGAACCACTTTAGTTACGTTTTGAAGAAGTGCAATATTTTTCTTTTGTCCTACGTAGTAATTTTCGTCTCCGTTTTTGGCGTAAGGTATTTCTTGATTAAATTTTGAAAAAAGGGCTACTTCGCACTGTTTTTTGATTTGAGTTCGAGAAAAAGTTGGTACTAAGTTTTTGGGACTTGAGCCGTAAACAATATATCCGCCAAAGCATAGTTTTGCGCCAACTGATTGATACAATCTATTGGCTGGCTTATCGCTTAACGTGTAGATGATTAATTTTCCACCATAAGACTTTAGTTGTTTTTGTGCCTCCCTCAGTAACCGTTTTGCGATACCTTGTCCTTGATAATCTGGGTGAACCGCCATTGTGTCTAGGGTTGCTAATGGGGTATGTGGTTGTAGATTGTATTCCTTTGTTCGTTTTAAACTATCCTTTAATAAAATAATATCGGCAATTCCAATTACCTTTCCGTTTATTAGTGCAACTAATGACAAAGATTTGTTATCTGGAGCGGCTTCTTTTTCACCAGTGATTTCATCGTTAAATGCACTTCTCATATATGCTAACGCCCGACAACGTAGCCAGCTTTCTAGCATGCTCGGTTGAAACAATGTAATTATGATTTCAGCCATGAAGATTACCTTCTTTCTCAGTTTTCAAGAATAAAGTTAAAAAATAAGGCTGGAAAATTATTTCCAAACCTTTTGTGTCTATAATTATTGAGAGTCATCTTTTTGTGCTAATTGACTATGATGAATACCATAGGTAAAGTAAATTAATAAACCAAATGCAAACCAGACAAGGGATGCAATCCAAGTTTCAGCGGAAAGGGTTGTCATTAGAAAGATACATAATAGTCCAGAAATAATAGGTAACACTGGATAAAAGGGAACTTTAAATCCATGGTTAGGAATATCCTTACGTTTTCGTAGTGGAATGATTCCAAATGAAACAACGGTAAAGGCGATTAAAGTTCCGATATTAACTAGGTTGGTTAATTGATCTAAGGGAACTAAACCACCCAGAATGGCAATTACAATCGTAACAATCGTCATGGCATGCAGTGGTGAGTGATTTTTTGCACTAACTTCGCCAAGTGTTTTTGGTAGAAGGCCATCACGTCCAGTTGAGTACACTAATCGTGAGCTACTGTAAATCATGGTGACCATCATGGTAGTCATCCCTGCAAGGGCACCTAGTGAAAGTAAACCGGCCATCCAGTTCTGATTAACTGACTGTAAAGCAAAGGCAACTGGATCAGCAACGTTTAATTTTGTGAAAGGAATCATTCCTGTCAAAACAATAGAAACGCCGATGTACAAAATAGTGGCAATAATTAAAGTACCGATGATACCAAATGGCATGTTACGATCGGGATTCTTAACTTCTGCCGCAGAAGAGGAAACAGCATCAAAACCAAGATAGGCAAAGAACACAGTTGAAGCACCCTGGAACATTCCCTTTACACCAAAAGGTAGGAAAGGATGCCAGTTTGTTGGTTTGACGTAAAAAGCACCTACAATAAGGAAAAGCACAATAATGGCAATTTTCACAACAACCATGATGTTATTGATTCGAATGGAAGATTTTAATCCTTTAGATAAGAAAAAGGCAATCAAACATACGATAATAACGGCCACAATGTTGATGTAAGTTCCATGAGCAGGATCAAATGGACCAGATAAAGCCTGAGGAATGTGAATACCGAATCCTGAAATGAAGGAACTAAAGTAGGCAGACCAGCCTGTGGATACAGCTGCAACGGCCAGGACATATTCCAAGATTAAGGCCCAACCAAGAATCCAACCAATTAATTCTCCGAAGATGACGTTACCGTAGGAGTAAGCACTACCGGCAACGGGAAGGGCGGAAGAAAATTCAGCGTAGCACATGGCAGCGACGGAACAGACGATGGCAGCAACCACAAAAGAAAGAATAATGGCAGGACCAGCTTTGGTTGCGGCGACGGTTCCGGGCAGGATAAAGATTCCGGTACCAATGACGGCACCGATTCCGAGGGCGATTAAATCGCCACCGGAAATGGTTTTTTCAAAACGATTATCGCGTTCAATGTAACGATCACGACTTTCTTTGCGGAAAAGGCGTCCGCGTAATGACATAAACAACACTCCCTAGATATAGATGATCAAATTTAGTTAACTTATTAGACTATATCTAGTAAAAGATTAAAAGTCAATGAGAAAAAGAAAGTGAACGAAGCAAATCGATAGGTTTAGATAGTTAAGCAGGGTGGAAGCGGGATCGCAATCCCGCGGGAACCCTGCTTAACTATCTAAACCTGATTTGCGGAGTTGTCCTAAGGCTCAGCGGAAAAAGAGAGTGAAGGATGGGTGGAGGCGGGATCGCAATCCTGCAGGAATTATGCTTAGAAACTTCTGGCTGTTCTTCTGAGTTGTCCTAAGGCTCAACGAGGATCGATGTTTCTGCAAGTAATAGTTAGTGAACAGGCCTTGAGTACTAATCATGGTATAATGTAAAAAATTGTTTTGATGGGAGGGGATCAAGATCAAGCAAACGTTATTAATTGAGGATTTATCATCTGTAGGATCAGTTTCATTAAGCATAGCGATTCCAGTGATAACGGCATTTGGCATCCAGCCAAGTATTTTGCCATCTATGATTCTATCAACACACACCGGTGGTTTTGGTAAACCTGCAACGCTGTCTGTGGCGAAAAACTTCTCTAAATTTCAAAAACACTGGCATCAAGCAGACGTGGGCTTTGAGAATATATTAGTTGGTTATCTCGGAAGTGAAACGCAAGTTTATGAAGAGATTCATTTACTACTGGAGCAAAATGTTTCAAAGTTGGTGGTCCTTGATCCAGCTTTTGCGGATCATGGCAAATTATATTCTGGCATGGCACAAAGCGTGGTGGATGACTATTTGCTACTTTGCCGACATGCACAAGTGCTACTACCCAATTTGACTGAAGCCTGCTTTTTAATTGGTCAAACTGTTCCCATCACTATAGATGAACAACACCTAAGTATTATATTAGAAAAATTGAGTCAAAAAACTGGGGTAGCCGATGTTGGCATTACTGGCGTTGAACTAAACAATCAAATTGGCACAGCATTTTTAAGTGACAAAAGCTTCACCTATGTATCTTCAGCAAAAATCAGCGGAAACTTTTTTGGGACCGGGGACCTTTTTTCAAGTTTAGTGTTTGGGTTTCTTTTAAGTGGTGATACTTTTTTAATGGCACTAAAATTGGCGAACCAATGGACAAGTGCGGCAGTAACAGATACTATCAAACAGTTTTCACGAGATTCACGGATAGGAATTGTTATACCATCAGTTTTATCAAAGATATTAACGTATAAGGGGAGTTAGAGTTATGCATAATAATCAATTAAGAAAAATTGTTGTGACGGCGCTATTTGCCGCGATTATCTTCATTGGAATTTCTGTTTTCCAAATTCCCATTCCAGCCTTAATCGGGAGGCCATTTGTGCATTTTGGTAATGCTTTAACTGCATTGGCCATCATGTTTCTTGGTTTTGGTTACGGGACTTTAGCTGGTGCCATCGGTTTAGGATTGTTTGATGTGACCCATGGCTATGCCAGCACTGCCTATCTGACGATCCTCGAGGTTGTCATTGTGGCTGCGGTAGTGACACTGGTATTTCGGTTATTACGCCGGGATGACACAAAAAAATGGCATATCGTCGTTGTGGCATTTGTGGCAGGCTTAACGAAGATTTTTACGTCGTTTGGAAACTCGTTGATTGAAGGTGTGGCGTATCAAGGTATGCAGTGGCACGCGGCAGTTGTTGGCGCGATTGCAAGTGAACCAGCCACCATCGTTAATTCAATTACGACGTTTGTGTTAGTGATGATTTTATACTATCCATTAAAGAAAATTTTAAATCGTTCTGGATTATTGTAAAAAAAATTAGAACAATAACGCGGTATCTTTTATTTAAGGTACCAAAGTTATTGTTCTAATTTTATTTTGGCGTTAGCTACTGCCGATTTATGCATCTTGTAAATTACCTTGAATAGCCATGATAGTTTTCAAGTTTTGCACAGCAGATTCAATGGTAATTCCGGTTGCTTCAAAATTTGGGTTGGTCTTATCGTTGGCGATAAAAACTTGTTTTTCAGTGTCGAGTGCGATGGTGAACCAATTGTTACTGTATTTTTCAAAGGTCATAATAATAACCCTCCTTAGTTTTATTTTTTTAGTTGAAAAGATTTCAGAAAATCAAGAAATCGCTTACATCAAACTTTTTTTTTTATTCTACAGCATGTTACAATAAAAGACAACACATATACTTATGGAGTGAAAAAATTGACTAATAAAATCATTGTAATTACTGGGGCAACTGGGACTGGTAAAACAACAGTTAGTGACTATTTAAAAACCTATTATCGCGTGCCACAAGTCATTACGCATACGACGCGACCGGCGCGTAAGGGCGAAGTGAACGGAAAAGATTATTATTTTGAAACAGATCGCAGTTTTTTTGATAACCATTATCTTGAAAACGTCGTGTATTCGGGTTATCATTATGGTTCTTCTTATGAAGGATTGGAGATTGGTTGGCAACGAAATCCGCTAGTCAGTATCGTTCTCGATACCAAAGGTGCCGTGACTTATGAGCAACAGTTGGGTGAGCAAGTCGTTGTTTTGTATTTAACTGTTTCCAATCATACTAATTTGGTCAATCGACTGAAAAAACGAGGCGATGATACTGAAATGGTGCAAAAACGAATTGCAAGTGAAGAATATCAGCGTGATTTGCAATTGCCACAGGAATTAAAAGGAAAAGCCCATGTGATACTAAATGATCATTGGGAAAACGCACGCAAACAGATTGATGTGATTATGCAAGAATTAACAAATTCGGTAGCCAATCAATAATCTGTCATGTTTGGGCTAATTATGATAAGCTTTCTAAAGAGTAATTATTACTATTTAAAGTTAGGGGAACAAACATGGATACAAAAGTAGCACAAGCCATTGAAATTTTACAACAAAACCATTTTAAAATAACGAAACAGCGACAGACACTTATTGAAATTATGGCACAACATGAAAATCATTATGTGGATGTGACCCAAGTGGATGAACAAATGCGATCCAATTATCCGAAGATGAGTCATAATACGGTTTATCGTAATTTGAAGGAATTCGAACAGATTGGTTTAGTGGAACAAATTATTAAAGGTGAACACGCTCAGGTAAAATACCAATGTGATGTGACGCATCAACATCATCATCATTTTATCTGTACCAACTGCGGCAAGGTTGAAGAAGTTGAAATGTGTCCTTTAGATTTTTTTGAGCGTCAACTACCGGGTTACCAAATTTCTGGTCATCGCTTCGAACTTTACGGCTTATGTGCAGATTGTGCAAAAAAAATTGGGACTGTTTAAGGCTTTGTTTACAAATTTAAAGAATTAATATGGATTTAATGTTTAGTCTTTAAAATGACAGTGAATTTGTTAAAGTTTAACTAACCATTTAAAAAGGGGAGGAGAAGAGGCTATGGCATATCGAACGCCACCATTTATTACACCATTTGCAATTGTAAGTATTTTGATTGCACTGAGTGCCACTAATGTTGTGGTAAATAAGGTGACTGGCACAACAGACGGTGGAGCTGTGAGTGCGCAAACAGAATCAGTCAATAAGGCTTCATCATCAAGCAAGAGTAATAAAGATTCTTCAAAAAAGGAAAGTTCAGATAGTAGCAAAGAAAGTAGTTCCAGCGAGGATAGTTCCAGTAGCTCTTCTGATCCAAGTAGTTCGTCTAGTTCGTCAAGCTCTGATGCGATGCAAAGTAGTTCGACGGATAGTTCATCCGCAAATTCTGCTTCAAGCACTTATTCAAGCAGTGCGTCTACAGCCAAAAAGGCAAGTAGTTCAGCGGCTACCCAGTCGTCTAGTGCTGCTAGTTCAACCACTAAAGCAAGTTCGTCAAGTAGTAGCACCCCCACAACTACAACGCAGGATAATACAGACGATTAATTGGAAGGAGTGATGGAAATTGTTTACAGTCATTGATATGATTAACCACTATTTAGGGTATATTAATGTCAACTTAAAACTAAAAAACCGGATTTATACAATTATCGGATTTGTTGGTAATTTCTATATGTTGTACCTGGCTTTCCGTTTCTTCGAAAATGGTCGTTGGGTGCGAGGTTTAGGATTTATTGCGATTTTTCTGATTTTTCTATATTTCCTGATCATGAATATCTTTTTTTATTTCACAAAAAAGGCACCGCCATTTGATATTTCGCCTAAAATCGAAAAATTATTAGATGGAAAACCACGTGAAGTTTCAGAAAATGAAGAGTTACGTCAACGTTTGCATCAACATGAACGTGGTCGTCGCGCAATTGTGCCATCAACTGGTATCTTTGAAAAAAACACAATTTTACCTGCGACAATTAAGTCGACGCAACGCGAAGTATACAATATTAATCAGTTGGCTGAACAAATGATTCAAAATAATTTTGCAATGGCAGATTATGAAGGCCTTTCGGATGATGAAATTATTACGCATCTGCAGGATTCAAATGATTCAGCAGTTTATGCAATTGGCGAAGGAATTCCGTTTCCATATTTTGAGCTCCGTGAAGAAAACGGCGAGGCAAATATTTATGCAGGTATGAATCAAATGAATTTATACCGGATCGGTCACGTTGCTAGTGTAGGATTGTCTAATTATTTTGATGCGAAAAAACAGTATCAGCTTTATCTGGCACAGGCCGTTTTGATTGGCGGTCAACGTAAATTTGCCGGGCGCTCAACCTTGATGACCGAGGAGTCACCATACGCTGCAAAAATTCAAATGGCGTATCAAAAACGAGATAATAATGGAACTCAAACAAGACGTAGATCGTACTAGATTTTGGTTATTGTTTGATAAATAAAAAAGGGAATCTGTTGAATTGACCAAAATTTTGACAGGTTCTTTTTTGTACTTTAAAATTGATATAATGGAAGTATGTATTACAGTATGTAATCTGGGGATGAACACAAATTTTCTGGTATTCCAACCGCAGAGTGCTAACGTAATACATAGAAAGAAAAAGAGGTAAGACTAATGTCAATGATCGAATTTCACGATGTCGAAAAGTACTA
Organism: Pediococcus sp.; assembly: GCF_003533255.1. Taxonomy (NCBI): domain Bacteria; kingdom Bacillati; phylum Bacillota; class Bacilli; order Lactobacillales; family Lactobacillaceae; genus Pediococcus; species Pediococcus sp. The sequence goes on along the minus strand of NZ_DOEM01000026.1, from coordinate 54,770 downwards.
TGGAAAATTTCACGCACTGCATAATATTAATTTAACGATTGAAGCGGGAGAAACTGTGGTTTTAATCGGTCCTTCTGGTTCAGGTAAAAGTACTTTGATTCGAACAGTTAATGGTCTGGAACTTATTAATAGTGGGCAATTAATCGTTGATGGCTTTGATTTAGCCGACAGAAAAACGGATATGAACAAGATTCGGAAAAATGTCGGGATGGTTTTCCAGCATTTTAACCTCTATCAAAATAAGACGGTGCTTGAAAACATCATGATTGCACCGCGAATTGTCTTGAAACGTAATGAAACTGAGAATAAAAAAGTGGCAATGGAGCTTTTAGATCAGGTTGGTTTGGCGGATAAAGCGGATAGCTATCCTGCACAACTATCTGGTGGACAATCACAACGAATTGCGATTGCGAGAAGTTTAGCTATGCATCCTAAGTGTATTTTATTTGATGAGCCAACGTCCGCACTGGATCCTGAAATGATTGATGATGTTTTGAATGTTATGAAGGATATTGCTCGCGATTCCAGTATGACCATGTTGGTGGTTACGCATGAAATGGGATTTGCCCGTGAAGTGGGAGACCGTGTTATTTTTATGGCTGATGGTCGGATTTTGGAAGATGACTCTAAAGAAAGTTTCTTTGATGGCCAGCCAACAAATGAGCGTGCCCGTCAGTTCCTTAGCAAAATTATTAAGCACTAGAGGGGGCATTAAGCATGAAAAAATTAATACGTTATTTAGGCTTGCTCACCTCACTGTGCTTACTAGTTTTAGTACTTAGTAGTTGTGGGACGAAAAAAGCTGCTAACCAAAGTGTTTTGAGCCGCGCCAAGCAAACAAACACGATTGTCTGGGGAGTTAAAGCAGATACCAAATTGTTTGGACTGATGGATGTTCAGGATTCTCAAATTAAGGGTTTTGATGTTGACATGGCCAAAGCAATTACCAAACAAATTTTGGGACCTTCAGGTAAAGCCAGCTTTATTCAGGTATCTAGTCAAACTCGAATTCCTCTGTTAAAAAACGGTAATATTGATGCCGTAATTGCAACCATGACCATTACCCCAGATCGGGAAAAGGTGGTTGATTTTTCTAATCACTATTTCAATGCCGGCCAGTCATTGTTGGTCAAAAAGGGAAGTTCAATCAAAAGTGTCAAAGATTTAAATGTATCGGGTACCCAAGTTCTGGCGGTAACTGGCGCTAATTCTGTAGCTAATTTTGAAAAAGTAGCGCCTAAAGCTAAGGTTCTGGAATTACAAGATTATGCCCAAGCCTTACAGGCATTGAAATCTGGGCAAGGGAAGGCATTAACTACGGATAACGGCATATTGCTAGGGATGGCAGTTGAAAATCCTGGGTATAAAGTTGTCGGTGGTGCCTTTACAAAAGAGCCATATGGAATTGCAGTTAATAAGGGGCAAAAATCCTTTGTTAACCAAATTAATGTGGCTTTGAAAGAACTTCGTAAAAACGGGCAGTATAACAAAATTGTTAAAAAGTGGTTTGGTAATATCGCTGGATTTGACTATAAGGAGGCAGAAAAATGATTAGTATAATCGCAAATCATTGGCAAGATCTTCTGTATGGTTTAGGCCAAACCCTATTGTGTAGTATTTTAGCCCTATTTTTTAGTTTGATCATCGGATCGTTTTTCGCTATTTTTGAAGTGGTGCCAAGTAAAACTTTACGGGTGATCGCCAGAATTTATATTGAAGTTTTCCGGAACATTCCTTTATTGGTTATTACCATGTTCTTTTACGTAGTCATTCCCATGTTTTTTGTGAAGGTAAATGGGTTCACTGCCGGAACAATTGGGCTAACCATTTACACTTCGGCATTTATTGCAGAAACGGTGCGTTCAGGGATTCAATCCGTGGATTCTGGACAAATGGAAGGCTCTCGCGCAAACGGGATGACATTCACTCAAGCTATGCGTTACATTGTTTTACCACAAGCATTTAGAATTGTCATTCCACCATTGGGTAATCAGTTTATTAATCTGGTGAAGAATTCTTCTGTACTTGCCTTCGTAGCTGGTTTTGATTTGATGTATCAAGGCAATACAATTGCTTCTACAAGTTTTGATACGTTAAACGCGTATTTTGTGGTGGGTGTTTTGTATTTAATCATCACCATGCCGTTAAGTTATTACATGCGCTATCTCGAAAAACGATTGGATTAGGGGGTGAAGAAAAATGCAAAACTTTATTAATGCGTATTCTTGGGTTGACCTCCGTTATTTATTAGAGGGTCTGTGGATTACAATTGAAGTTTCGGTCATCTCAATTGTGTTTAGCTATATTTTAGGTGCTATTCTGGGGTTGATTCGGTACATTAAGGTGAAATATTTATCCGCCGTTGTCGGTTTTGTTATTGATTTAATCCGAAATTTGCCACTGTTACTGATCATTTTCTTCACCTACTTTGGGTTGCCAAATATTGGCATTCGTTTAAATCCAATTTGGTCGTCCATTTTGGCAATGAGTATTTTCGAGTCAGCAATGTTAGCGGAAATTATTCGAAGTGGTATTGGCGCCGTAGATTCAGGCCAAATGGAGGGTGCTCGTGCCAATGGATTAACTTATTGGCAAGCAATGTGGCACATTGTGTTACCCCAAGCTCAGATAAAAATGATTCCAACGATTGTAAGCCAGTTTATTTCACTGATTAAGGATACGTCATTGGCAACAATCATCGTTTTGCCAGATTTGATGTATCACGCGCAGATTATCTATGGGCAAAACAGTAATTACATTTTGCCAATGTTTTTAGCCTTGGCAGTGATGTATTTTGTGGTCTGTTATCTCCTTTCGATTTTGTCACACTATTTGGAGAAACGTTTGGCGTAAAAATTTAAAAATATTATCATATTTTTGTAACAAGACTCATAATATTAATTTATTATGAGTCTTTTTGTTGTATCTAATCATTTGAAATTTCCTATTGTTAACGGGATTTTGGCGAATTTATATAAGGCATAGTTGATTGTTAAATACAAAATAAGGGTTGAATTTTCATTTAGAAGAACTATAATATTATCAAATCTTAATTTTATTAATTGTTTTCTAATTAATTGCTAGAAGGAGGAGTCAGCGAAGTATGGGAGAAGAACTTTTAACGATCGATCATTTACACACAGCGTTCAAACATGGGACTGAATATTATGATGCTATCGATGATGTTTCATTAAAAATACATAAAGATGAAATTCTGGCAATTGTCGGTGAATCAGGTTGTGGAAAAACAACCCTGGCTAAAAGTATTATTGGACTACATGATTTAAAAAGAACAAAAATTTCTGGACATATCGGGTTTGAAAATGAAGAACTAGTTGGTGCTTCACCTGCAAAGTTCGATAAATTACGCGGTAGTGAGATGGGGATGATTTTTCAAGATCCATTAGCTGCGTTGAACCCCTTAATGCGTGTTGAAGATCAGGTGCGTGAAGTGCTGGATTATCATACAAATTATTCTGCAGAAAAGAAACACAAAATTGTGTTGGAGTTATTAGACCAAGTTGGATTGGAGAATCCAGAACGTGTTGCTCGTCAATTTCCCCATGAGCTATCTGGTGGGATGCGTCAACGGATTATTATTGCGATTGCAATTGCGTGCAAACCTGAATTAATTATTGCTGATGAACCAACTACAGCTTTGGATGTGACGATACAGGCTCAAATTTTGGATCTACTTCGAACGATTCAGACACAAAACCATGCAGGTATCATTTTAATTACCCATGATCTTGGAGTTGTGGCTGATACAGCAGATGAAGTTGTCGTCATGTATGCGGGCCAGGTGGTTGAACGAGGAAGTGTTTCTCAAATTTTTAATCATCCATTGCATCCATATACGCGCTCATTACTGAAATCAATTCCACAAGCAGATCATCCAGGAGATCGCTTGTATGCGATTGAAGGCTCAGTACCACCATTAACAAAGATGCCACATGATGGTTGTCGTTTTGCACCAAGAATTCCATGGGTTCCTGAGAGTGCTCATGAAAAGAAGCCAACAATGCATGAACCAGAAGAGGGTCACTATGTTTTGTGTACCTGTTATCAAAGTTTTAAATTTGAGAATGGGGAGGCCATCTAATGAGTTTAGTTGAAATTAAAGATTTAAAAGTTCATTATCCAATTCGTTCCGGTTTTTTTAATCGTATTCATGACTATGTATATGCGGTTGATGGTGTCAATTTTGAAATTGAACCGGGGCAAACGTACGGATTAATCGGCGAAACGGGATCCGGGAAAACGACGATTGGTCGTTCCATAATCGGTTTGGAAAAAATAACATCCGGTCAGATTTTATTTAATGGAAAAGATGTTTCGACTAAACGAGAACGAAAAGCCGTTCATTACAATCGCGATGTGCAAATGATTTTCCAAGATTCTTTATCAAGTTTGAATCCTAAAAAACGAATTTACGATATTATTGCAGAACCTTTGCGAAATTTGGAAAAATTAAGTGATACAGAAGAAAAGCATCGTGTTCGTGAATTACTAGATACAGTTGGTTTGGGAGATGACGACCTTTTCAAATATCCATTTGAATTTTCAGGTGGTCAACGACAACGAATTGGGGTCGCCAGAGCAATTAGTACCAATCCTAAGTTAGTCATTGCTGATGAACCTGTTTCTGCGTTGGATCTTTCGGTTCAAGCACAGGTTTTGAATTACATGCAAGAAATTCAAAAGCAATTCAATATTAGCTATTTGTTTATTTCCCATGATTTAGGGGTTGTGCGTCACATGTGTGACAGCATGGCGATTATGCATCGTGGCCGTTTCGTTGAGTTAGGAACGCGGGATGATATTTATAATCATCCACAACATATTTATACCAAACGCTTGTTAGCAGCAATTCCGGATATCAACGTGGACCAACGTGAGGATCATCGTAAACATCGAAAAGAAGTTGAAAAGGTGTTTGATACGGAACAAAGTAGGTACTATGACAAGAACGGACGAGTTTTACCATTGCAACAGATTTCAGAAACACATTCGGTAGCTCTGCCAGAAGATCAAGTGAAGGGGGAGTGAGCTTATGTGGAAAACGATTTTACGACGGGTTGTAATTATGATTCCGCAAATTGTCATTTTGAGTTTGTTGGTATTCATTCTAGCTAAGTTTATGCCTGGTGATCCGTTTACTGGATCCATCACACCGCAAACCGATGCCTCTCAGTTACATGCGCTGAAGGTTCAAGCAGGACTGTATGATCCTTGGTACACCCAGTATGTTCGTTGGGTGGTAAATATGTTCCATGGTGACTTTGGAACAAGTTATCAATTCAAAGAACCGGTCATGGCCGTAATTGGTGGTCGTGCGGTTAATACCTTATGGCTGTCATTGTTCACAGTTATCCTAACCTATCTAATTGCCATCCCACTAGGATTACTAGCGGGACGTTACGAAGATACAAATTTGGATCGGGGAATCATGTTTTTTAACTATGTGACGTATGCCATTCCACTGTTTGTTTTCTTGGTTCTGGGCCTTTGGTTGTTTGGCTATGTGTTAGGGTGGTTTCCAAGTGGTGGTTCCATTTCACTGAGTGCTAATGGATTTTTCGGAAATGCACTAAGTCGACTTTATCATATGATTTTACCTGGTGTTTTGACAGCCTTACTATCAACGACAAGTACCGTTCAATACCTTAGAAGTGAAATTGTAGATCAAAAGCATCAAGATATGGTTGCAACGGCTCGAGCAAAGTGTGTTCCCGAGCGAAAAGTGTTTTCACGTCATATTCTAAGAAATTCGCTTTTGCCAATTGCTGCATTTATGGGATATTCCATTACAGGCTTGTTAGGCGGTTCTGTCTTCGTTGAACAGATCTTCGTATATCCCGGGATGGGACAGCTATTCCTAAACTCAATCAGTAATCGTGATTTTTCAGTGATCACGGCCTTAGTTATGATTTATGGAATCTTGGCATTATTTGGAACTTTGTTGTCAGACATCATTATGAGTATTGTTGATCCAAGAATTCGGATTAAATAGGAGGGAGCTAATATGACAAATTCAAAGGAAACACAAGCTGTCAAAACTCCCTCAACGATGAAGGTGATTTGGCAAGAATTTCGCCATGATCGTGTGGCTATGTTTTCACTGGTTTTCACAATTGTGTTGATTTTAGGTATTTTTATCTATGCAGCAAGTTTGAATCTTGAAAAAGTGACGAATGTTAATATCTTTGCCCAGTATGATAAACCTGGACAGGATGGTTTTCTTCTCGGTGCTGATGAGGGTGGCCGTGATGGCCTGAAAATGTTAGTTATTGGAGCTCGAAACTCAATTATGATTGGTTTTGCGGTTACAGTTATTTCATCACTTTTTGGAATTATTTACGGTATGATTTCAGGCTTTTATGGTGGTTGGTTGGATAACGGGATGATGAGAATTTACGATTTCATCAATATTTTACCGGAAATCATGATCATCATTGTGTTAGTCACAATCGTCCCAAAATATAATTCTTGGACATTTATTATCATCATGTCTTGCTTTATGTGGCTAAGCACCGCCCGATTAATTCGGAGTAAGGCGTTAGCTGAATCAAAACGTGATTATGTTTCGGCTTCGCGAACGTCAGGTACCAGTGATTTTAAAATTTTGTTTCGGGAGGTCTTACCTAATTTAAGTTCCATTATTATCGTTGATACGACCCTAAGTTTTGCAGGAAATATCGGAATTGAAACAGGATTAAGTTTCTTAGGATTTGGGCTGCCTGACAGTACACCTAGTTTAGGAACTTTAATTAGTTACGCGCAGGATTCAGATGTCATTGGTAGTAAGCCTTGGGTGTGGTTACCGGCGGCTGTTATTATTTTAGTTTTGACACTAAGTATCAGTTACATTGGTCAAGCCTTAAGACGGGCAGGCGATGCTCAGCAGCGGCGTAGTTAGGTTTGTAAATTCACTGAGAGAAGGGATGCTCAAATTAAAGAGATAAAAGAGTTATTCGTTTTACTAGAGGAATGATGTAAAAAATTACATAAAAGGGGAGATACGTATGAGTAAAAAATGGAGCGTAGGTGCAGTTGCTGTATTGGCAGCACTCACTTTGGCAGCTTGTGGAAATAGCAAGTCAGCCTCAAGTACAAGTTCAAGCAAACCAACATTGCCACTTAGCTATTCATCAAAGAAATCAGCAATTAAGGGTGGTACTTTGAAGGTCGCTGAAGTTAACACAGCCGCATTTAAAGGAATCTGGGACAATGCTTTAACCACTAATGTTGAAGATGCGGACATGATGCAGTATGGGAATGAAAGTCTTTTTGCGACAGATAAAAACTTTAAGATTGTTAATGGTGGTGCTGCTAACTTAAAACTTAACCAAAAAGCTAAGACGGCAACTATTAAGATTAATCCAAAAGTTAAATGGTCAGATGGCAAGCCTTTAGTTGCCCAGGATGTGGCTTATGCCTATAAAGTTTTAGCTAATAAAGGGACTGCTTCTCAATATTATACTGGGAGTATTGCAAATATTAAAGGAATTGCTGCTTATCACGCTGGTAAAGCAAAAGATATTTCTGGTGTTCAGATTAAAAACAAGCGCACTGTAGTTATCCACTTTAAAGTCATGAAACCTGGAATGAAGACTTCTGGAAATGGTTATTTCTGGGAAAATGCGGAACCATATCACTATATCAAGAATGTACCATTTAAGAAATTGGCAAGTTCTGACCAGATTCGTAAACATCCTTTGTTCTTCGGACCATTTAAACTTGCAAAAGAAGTTTCTGGTGAATCTGTTAAGTGGGTACCAAATACTTACTACTACAAGGGTACTCCTAAGTTGAAGGAAATTGATATGCAGGTTGTTTCACCTGATTCTATTGCGGCTGCTTTAAAAGCACATAAGTATGATGTTACTTATGGACTTGGCTCCTCGACATATGGGAAGGTTAAGAACACCTCTGGGTATACATTTACTGGAAAACAGGCATTATCTTATGATTACCTTGGTTTCAACTTAGGCAAATATGATGCTAAGACTGGTAAAAATGTGATGAACAAGAACTCAAAGATGGCTGATCCAAGTCTTCGTAAAGCTATTGCTTATGCTATGAATATTGATGCTGTTGAGAAGAAATTTAGCTATGGTTTAGGTAGTCGATTGACAACCCTTATTCCATCTGCTTTCTCTAAGTATCAAGATAAGAGTGCTAAAGGATTTCCTCTAAACATTAAGAAAGCCAATGCACTTTTGAATAAAGCTGGATATAAGAAGGGTAAGGATGGTTACCGGACTGATCCTAAAGGTAAGAAGTTAACGATTCACCTTGCTGAAATGCAGGGGAATTCTAACACTCAAGCTATTGTTAAGAACTATATTCAACAATGGAAGAAGGTTGGCCTTCGCGTCAAATTGACTGACGGCCGTCTCTTGGATATGAATAACTTCTATGAAAAAGTTCAAGCCAACTCAAGTGATGTTGATATGTTCGAAGCTGCTTGGGGTCTTTCAAGCGAGCCATCACCAATGGACTTGTATAGTGAAAATGCACCATTTAACATGGGTCGTTTTGTTTCAAAAGAAAATACAAAGCTTTTGAACGATATCGATTCACAAAAGGCCTTTAACACAAGCTATCGTGTTAATGCCTTCAAGAAATGGCAAGATTACATGAATAAAGAAGCTGCTTACGTTCCCGAAATTGAAGTTGTTCAATCTTACGCAGTTAATAACCGTGTTAAGAACTTCAGTTTGAGTAATGCGACTAAGGACTCCAACTGGGCCAAAGTTGAAGTCACATCTAACAGCTTATCGAAATAAGTTTAGCCAACCCCTGAATGACACAGCTGTTAGATGAAAAATAAATAACCTACCAGAGATTAACTTGATCTCCGGCAGGTTATTTTTTTGATAATAAATACGAATTTTATACGGAATGATGATTATGCAAATAAATAAGCAAGGCCAGCATCAAAATGCCAGTGAGAACTAAGGACGCCAACCAGGCTAATGAACCATTAGCGAGTGGTAAATGCATGTTCATCCCGTAAAAGCCACTGACAATAGGGGGAACGGCCAATAAGAGCGACCAAATTGTCAGGAATCGCATAATTTCGTTCAAATTATTATTGATCAAGCGATCAAAGGTGTCACTTAATTGTTCAACACTTTCAGAAATCAGCCCAATCATTCGATCGGCTTGATTAGTTTCCAACTGTACGTTATGCAATTTACGATTACATTTTTTATCAAACGGGACATCCGTACCTTGTGGAATTGATTTAATTTCTTCAAAGCAACTGGCATTTTCCTGGATAGCCGAGCGAAGGTACACAGCATCTTGATTAATCAAAGTTAAATCATCAAGATGTTTCATTTTACTTCTTGCACTTAAATGACTTTGAATTTGGTCGGCTTGGTATTCCAGTTTTGAAACACGACCGATATACTTTCGCACGATCGGTAAAATAAGATCTAAAAGGAAAGCCATCCGCTTTTCATAACTTTGTTGCCACAACGATTCAATGGTTTCATTGATGACTTCCATTTCTGAACTGGTAAAAATAAAAAGTTTATGATCATAAAAGATTACAGAAACTGGCTCAGAATGAGACGAACCTTTTATAGGTGCCCAGAAAACCATGAGGACATAATTATTTTCCGTGCCAATTTCGATGCGTGCCGGTTCGTCCTTATCATCCACATATTCAAGCAGAGGTGCGGGAACACCAAATTTATCTATTATTTGATGCTTTTCCGATTCACTACAATCTTGAACGTAAGTTAAATCAAATTTATGTTTTTGATCTGCTGAATAGCTATTGAGCAATGTGAGAACCTCCAGTGTTAGACTTGATTTCGATAATGATGCTTACAGTAATAATATACTGGAAAACCAACTAAAACAAATACAAAGGAGAAGAGGACACCAACAATGTCAGATTGAATTTCGCTGACAATAACAAACAAAGAGCCAAGAATAGCCACAATTGGTGTAAACGGAAATAGTGGTGTGCTAAATGGTCGCTTTAAATCTGGGTTACGTTTGCGAAGAAGGAACGCACCAACAAAGGTCATGACATAGAAACAATAAACGGTAAAAATACACAATTCAGATAGCCGGTCAGCGTTGAAAAAGAGAATCATGATGGCCGAAATTGAGACCGTAGTCAAAACAGAGATAATCGGTGTCTGAGTATTTCGGTTGAGGTATGAAAGTTGTTTTGCAAAGGGTAACTCATGATCGCGGGCCATGGCATACATAATTCGCGGAAACGTCATAATTTTGCCGTTCATACAACCCACAATGGAAATGATGATCCCAATACTCAAGATTTTTCCGCCAATCGCACCAAAGTCTTTTTCTGCCATATAAGGAATTGCACCAATTCCTAGTTTGTGAATTTGAGTGGCAGGCATGCTCCGAAAAACGCCGAAGCTTACTAACATGTAAATTCCAAGGACCAATACAATTCCTAACGTAATGGCTTGAGGTAGGCGCTTTTCTGGATTCTTGATTTCATCACCTAGGTTAGCAACCAAAATCCAGCCATCAAAAGCAAATAGTGTGGCCAGAATTGCCACACCGAAATTTCCAGCTGATTGATGAACACTGGAGAAAGTTTGTGCAAAGGCGTCTTCTTTACCATAGAATAAACCAAACCAAATAAGTGCAATAACAGGAACTAATTTGCAAATTGTTGTGACAATGGCAAAAGTGGCACCGTATCGGTTGGAAAGAAGATTAAGGCCAGCAACGAGAACAACCGCAATTAGTGCAATTGGCACCGTCCAGTTTTGCGGCATGTCAAAGAAATCAACGAGGAGAATGCCAAGGTAAGCCGCTAGTGAAGCAATCATGGCCGGACCATAGATAATGATTTGCATCCAGCCAGAGAGAAATCCCCAAACCTTCCCGTAAATTTTTTCCATATAGTAGTAAAGACCACCAGTTTTAGGCATTTGGGAGGCAATCTCAGCAATGGTAAGGCCAGCAGTCAAGGTGATGATACCACCTGCAAGCCAAGCTAACATGGCATTTGTGGTGGAACCTGCATCATCCAAAACGGCGGCCTGGCGGACAAACACGCCAGAACCAATGATCGTTCCGATAACAAGTGCGAGTGCGGACCAAAGGCCGAGTGACCGGTTAAGGGTTACTTCGTCTTTTTCATTGTTCATTAAGAAAACCTCCTTAAAATTTAATTTAAGTAATATTGTAACTTAAATGTGAATTAGTCACAAGTTGGTAGACCGCTGCGTTCAAGCTTACTGCAGGTCACAAAAACAATGCGCCCGTGAAGCTGATTAGTACGCCGAAATGAGTATATTTTCATATTAATATAAAAATATGAATAAATATTCAGATATTAGTTGAAATATCCAAAAAACGTGTATATAATAAATCCTGTTAATAAAAACAGGGGAGTTAAAACGTATGAAAAAACAAAATAATTTAAAAATTTCGGCAATTGGGGTTTTAATCGCACTCACATTAGCGGGTTGTGGAAGTAAAAAGGCCAGTCAAACAGAAGTTGTGAATATGTCAACGGGGACGGAAATCACAACGCTTGATTCGTCAAAAGCGATTGATGACACGAGTTTAACCCAAATTTTCAATTTTAATGAGGGACTATACCGGATAGGAAACAAAAGTAAGATTTTACCAGGGATCGCGAAACAGGTAACGGAATCGAAGAATGGAAAAAAATATATATTTACTCTGAGAAAAGATGCAAAGTGGAGTAATGGTGATAAAGTTACGGCGCAAGACTTTGTGTATGCTTGGCAGCGAACAGTAAATCCGAAGACGGCATCTGAGTTTGCTTACCTGTACTCAGGAATTCATAACGCCGATAAAATTTCGGCAGAGAAAGCGTCAGTTAAAACGCTAGGCATCAAAGCCACTGGCAAGTACAAATTGACTGTTACTTTAGATACACCGATTCCGTATTTTAAACTCTTGATGGGATTTCCAAGTTTCTTCCCACAAAATCAAAAAGTGGTTGAAAAGTATGGTAGTAAATACGGATCAAGTTCCAAGGATATGGTTTACGACGGACCATTTATACAAAAAGGGTGGACAGGTAGTAATTTGAGTTGGAAGATGATTAAAAATCCTAATTACTGGGATAAGACCAGTGTCAAACTCACGCAAATGAATTTTCAGGTAATTAAAGATACAACTACAGGCCTGAATTTGTATAACAGCAAGAAGTTGGATGAAACAACGTTGTCTGGAAGTCAAGTTGCCCAATATAAGAACAACAAAAACTTTATGAGTCGTAAATTAGCACAGACATCATACATTGAATTTAACCAAAGCAAAAATACAGTTTTGAAGAATAAGAAAATTCGTCAAGCACTATCTTTGGCGATTGACCGAGATCAACTTACTGGAAAGGTGCTTGCTGATGGCTCTGTCTCCGCAACAGGTTTTGTTTCAAGCGGTTTGATGACTGACCTCAACAACGGAAAAGATTTTGCTGCAGAAGCTTCCGTACCTTCAGGTGTTTCATATAATCTGCAGAAAGCTAAAAAACTCATGGCAGAGGGTCTGAAGGAAGAAAACAAAAAGACTTTAACTTTAGACTTACTGAATAATGATAGTGACGTGGGTAAAAAAGCATCTGAGTTTTTACAATCTGACTGGAAAAAATTGCCGGGGGTTAAAATCACTTTGACGAATATCCCGTACAAGTCATTTTTAACTGATGAAGCCAACAAGAAGTTTGATCTAGCTCTGTCAGGTTGGGCGGCTGACTTTTCCGATCCAATTTCATTTCTCCAAATTCTAACTTCTGATAATGCGCAGAATAATGGGAGCTGGAAGAATGTAGCTTTTGATAAGGCAATTGAAAAAGCTGATACTACCGATGCCACTAATCCTGAGAAACGATTTAAGGATATGATTCAAGCGGAGAAAATTTTGATGCAGGATCAAGGAGTAGCCCCGATCTATCAGAGTACGCAAGCACAACTGTGGAATCAGAATGTGAAGGGTCTTGTGCACAACTCGGCAGGCATTTACTATGATTATAAGAACCTCAATGTCACGAAGTAATAAAAAATCGTTAGCTATTTAGTTTGGTATTCGCGGTATTTTTACCAAATTCAAAGTTAACGATTTTTATTTGTCTAAAGGTTGAAACCACAAAAACTTATCTTGTTGCTGCGCATTATTAAAGCAGCAAACGTTTTTAATCCGGAGGTGATTGGTCTCAAGGGGGAAATTATCCTTAGTAATTCATTACTTAGGATAAGGCCGAGTTTAAAGACAAGTGTTCCTCTTGGCTTCAAATCGTGCCCACTATTACACATAAGGGTTAGTTTTCGTGCCGAAAACTTCAATGTTTCATACGATGTCGATTCTTGTGGCAAAAATCAGCCGCAAGAACTCGCACCCCGTTCCAGACCAAGTGAGCCGCAGGATGGCAATTAAACTACTGCTTTTGAACCAAGTCGTTTAATACTAGTTATTGAAGTGATTTTGATACATTCAAACTTTAGTTACTTGTTCAAAAAAACAACTACCACAGTTTTCTGCAGTAGTTGTATTAGAACTTATTCTTCGACTTCGGCCACCAAATAATCATGGAAACGTTGGTAATCCTCACTGCTTAACTCCGCAGTAATTTCGGTCCCCTCAGCCTTGTAGTCTGTTTTTAAAACGTTAGTGTGCTGATTAAGATAATCCACAACTTGTCCTTTATCAAATGGAATTAGAAAGGTGGCTTCACGATAACCAGTAAGGACTTTTTGTTTAATCATGTTGGTTAACATCACTAGCGATCGTTTATCCTTTGCAGAATAAGTAATTTCTTCATTACCTTCTAGGGTTGGAAAATCTACGCCCGCCATGTCGGCTTTGTTGAATGCCACAATCATTGGTGCCTTTGTCACACCAATTTCTTGCAAAGTATCGTTCGTGGTCTGAATCATCTCTCTGAAATGGGGATCAGAAACGTCAACCACTTGGACCAAAAGATCTGCTTGAGCTGCTTCTGCCAAAGTGGAACGGAATGCTTTAATCAATTGATGAGGAAGATGACTCACAAATCCAACTGTGTCACTAAGTAAAAGTTGTTTTTGATCTGGAAAAGTAAGTTTTCGGACACTTGTATCCAAAGTTGCAAAGAGCATATTCTTTTCGAAAACTTGTTTCTCATCACTTTCACCATACATCCGAACTAACCCATTCATGGTGGTGGACTTACCAGCATTTGTGTAACCAACTAAAGCGACGCTGGGTAAACCAGTTTGATCTCGTTTTTGCCGTTGAACAGCGGACGAAGTTGTCATTTCTTTCAACTCGTGATTTAAATTGTTAATCCGTTGCTGAATGGTTCGCCGGTTCATTTCGAGTTTTGTTTCACCAGCACCACGGTTGGTATAACCACCACCAGCATCACCCGCCGATTGTTGATCAAGCCTTTGTGACGAACTAGTTCGTAATCTTGGCATCTGATAATTGAGTTTGGCAATTTCTACTTGGAGTTTTGCTTCGCGTGATTTTGCACGGTTAGCGAAGATTTCCAAAATTAAACCAGTACGGTCAATTACAGAAAGCTTAGATTCTTGTTCCAAATTACGAATTTGGCTGGGAGAAAGTTCCGCATTTACGACCAATGTTTGTACATCAATGCTGGTACCTAATTCATGAAGTTCAACGACTTTCCCACTACCAAAATAGGTAGCTGGATTGGGACGGTCTAATTTTTGAATGACTTTTTCGGTTGCTTCCATATTGTTTGCTTCAACCAAAGCTGCTAATTCCTGCATGGCATAATCCAAGTCTTGATTAGGCAGCTCTAGGCCGGCGATAATAACTTTTTCGGTCATAACTAACACCTCGAATTCTTTAATACCCCAAGTATAGCATAGCTGCCGGGGTTTATAAGGGAATACGTCCTATTCTACCCGTTAATAAGTTTCTCTATAATGTGTAAAGAATGAGAGAGCCCTTTTTTATGAAAACTGGGTTGCCAGCAATTTGACGAGAAAAAATAGAGACACGTTAATATTATTAAAAATAAATTAGTAAATTCTATTGTATTTAATATTCGTTTAACCTATAATGAGGTCGGCTTTTGAGAAGAAGTACATATGTACATATATATAAATAAAAGGGGTAATAGGTTATGAAAGTAAAATCGGCTGTTAAGCTAGGAGCAGTTGCGTTAGCTTCGACTTTTGTATTAGCTGCCTGTGGATCTAAAACAAGTAGTGCCAAGAAATCAACAGTAAACTTTATGGAATCATCTGAAATTCCAACTATGGATACATCGAAAGTTACTGATGTTGTTGGGATGACACAATTGTCCAACTCTGAAGAGGGAATTTATCGTCTGGGTAAAAACAGTTCTGTACATAATGCTTTAGCAACGAGCACGAAAGAATCTAAAGACGGTAAAACTTGGACATTTACACTTCGTAAAAATGCAAAGTGGAGTAATGGCGACAAAGTTACCGCTCAAGATTTTGTTTATTCATGGCAGCGAACAGTTAATCCAAAGACTGCTTCTGAATATGCATACTTGTTCTCAGGAATTAAGAATGCTGATAAGATTTCAGCAGGAAAGGCTAATTACAAGACCTTAGGAATTAAAGCTGATGGTAAGTACAAGTTGACGGTTACTTTGGATCGACCAATTCCATACTTTAAGTTATTAATGGGCTTTTGTATTTTCTTCCCACAAGATCAAAAAGTTGTTGAAAAGTACGGTTCTAAATACGGAACTGCTTCTAACAAGTTAGTTTATGATGGTCCATACAAACAAGTTGGTTGGACTGGAACAAACTTGAAATGGAAACTTGTTAAAAACCCGCAGTACTGGAATAAGAAGAACGTTAAGATGGACACCATCAATTATCAAGTTGTGAAGGATTCCTCCACTGCATTAAACCTTTACAATAGTAAGAAACTTGATGTGACAACTATCACTGGTAGCCAAGTTGCTCAGTATAAGAACAACAAGAATTACGTTCTTCGTAAGGAAGCTTCCACATTCTATCTCCAGTTGAACCAAAAGAAAGACAAGTTCTTTAAGAACAAAAAGATTCGCCAGGCTGTTTCAATGTCAATTGATCGTAATCAGTTAACATCTAAAGTTTTGGCAGATGGTTCGCAAAATCCTTTAGGTTATGTTTCAACTGATTTAGCTAAGAATCCTAAGACTGGTCAAGACTTTGCCAAAGAGGCCGAAGTTAAATCAGCGGTTACGCAGAACTTGACTGAAGCTAAGAAGTTATTAAAGGAAGGCTTGAAAGAAGAGGGTATGTCTAGTCTTAAGTTTACTTTGATGGCTGATGATACACCTGCTGGTAAGACAACCAACGAGTTCTTGCAGTCACAAATCGAAAAATTGGGTAGCAATGTTAAGGTTACCGTTCAAAACATTCCATTTAAGACTCGTTTAACAGATTCTAGCAATGGTAAGTTTGATGCCGTTGTTACTGGTTGGGGCGCTGATTTCTCTGATCCAATTTCATTCTTACAATTATTTGTAACAGGCAACGCTCAAAACAACGGCGACTGGAGCAATAAAGAGTACGACAAGTTGATCAAGGCTTCTAACACCACTGATGCCACAAATCCTACAAAACGTTGGAGTGATATGGTTAAAGCTGAAAAGATCTTGATGAACGATCAAGCAATTGTCCCAATTTATCAACAAGCAACGTCACAATTGTGGAGCAGCAAAGTTAAGGGTGTTATTTACAACACTGCTGGTAACAACTTTGATTACTCGAAACTTTATGTAAAATAGGTTAATAAAAAAATAATTTTTAAGGTTATTGAAACTGTAAAAGGTTTTGATAACCTTTTTTAGTGGAAAATCTTGTTAATTTTCAACTTTGATTTTTCGAAAATATAACCGGTAAATTAGTTTAATATAGATTAAACGAAGATGAGTGAATTGCCTAACCCGGTTGAACTTATGAAACTGTTTAACTATGAAAATAAGATATTAATCAACTAGAAAAAATTTTCATAAGAAAATATGAACCGCTTCATTAGTAATTGAGTGTGACGTAGAGTAGGTTCAGGAACAGTAATAGTTGCTATTATTTGTGAATTAAAAATCAATTAAATAAAATTAGAGATTCTTAGTTGCGTTTAATCTTGTTTTAATGTACAATGATAACAACTTTTGAGAACGAAAGTAAAAATGATGTTAAGTAGTTAATTGGAAAAGGAGTGTTAGTGTATGCAAATCAAATCCGCAGTTAAGCTTGGCGCGGTTGCGTTAGCTTCAACTTTTGTATTAGCCGCTTGTGGATCTAAAACAAGCGATAGTGCAAAGAAACAATCTGTAAACTTTATGGTGGCATCTGAAATTCCTACTATGGATACCTCTAAAGTAACCGACACAATTGGTTTAACTCAGTTAGCCAATACTGAAGAAGGACTTTATCGTTTAGGTAAAAACAGTTCCGTTCACAATGCATTAGCAACAAAGACAGTTGTTTCCAAAGATAAAAAGACTTACACATTTACATTACGCAAGAATGCTAAATGGAGTAATGGGGATAAAGTTACCGCTAAAGATTTCGTTTATTCTTGGCAACGTACTGTAAATCCTAAGACTGCTTCCGAGTATGCTTATTTGTTCTCTGGCATCAAGAATGCTGACAAGATTGCAGCAGGTAAAGCTAATTACAAGACATTGGGGATCAAAGCCGATGGTGATTACAAATTAACGGTTACCCTTGATCGTCCAGTACCTTACTTTAAGTTATTGATGGGATTTGCACTCTTTTTCCCACAAAACCAAAAAGCTGTTGAAAAATATGGTTCAAAATACGGGACAGCTTCAAACAAGCTGGTTTATAACGGACCATACAAGTCTGTTGGTTGGACCGGAACTAACTTGAAATGGAAGTTAGTGAAAAACCCTCAGTACTGGAACAAGAAGAACATCAAGATGGACACTATTAATTATCAAGTAGTTAAAGATTCATCAACTGCTTTGAACTTATATAATAGTAAGAAACTTGACGTAACAACGATTACTGGTAGCCAAGTTGCCCAATACAAAAACAACAAAGCTTACAAGTTACGTAAAGAAGCTTCAACATTCTACCTCCAATTGAATGAAAAACGGAGCTACTTTAAGAACAAGAAGATTCGTCAAGCTGTTTCAATGTCAATTGACCGTAATCAGTTAACATCTAAAGTGCTAGCTGATGGGTCACAAAATCCTTTGGGTTACGTTTCAGCTGGATTAGCTGAGAACCCTAAGACAGGTCAAGATTTTGCTAAAGAAGCACAAGTTAAATCGGCTGTTACCCAAAACCTCACTCAAGCTAAGAAGTTATTAAAGGAAGGTTTGAAAGAAGAGGGGATGTCTAGCCTTAAGTTTACTTTAATGGCAGATGATACACCTGCTGGGAAAGCAACCAACGAGTTCTTACAATCACAAATCGAAAAATTGGGTAGCAACGTCAAAGTTACTGTTCAAAACATTCCATTCAAGACGCGTTTGACAAACTCGACAAATGGTAAATTCGATGCTGTAGTTACTGGTTGGGGTGCTGACTTCGCTGATCCAATTTCCTTCTTGCAACTCTTTGTTACTGGAAATTCAAACAATAACGGAAGTTGGAGTAACAAGGAATACGATAAGTTGATCAAGGCTTCAAGCACAACTGATGCCAACAACGAAGAAAAGCGTTGGGACGATATGGTTAAAGCTGAAAAGATCTTGATGCAAGAACAAGGTATCGTACCAATTTATCAACAGGCTGCTTCACAATTGTGGAACACGAAGTTGAAGGGTGAAGTTTACAATAGTGCTGGTATTAACTTCGATTACTCTGGTCTTAATCTTACAGAATAGTTCAAATTAACAACTTAATTAAAAAACTGAGGGGAAGGGCGTGCTTTTAGTCGCTCTTCTCCTTAATTTTTCCTAGATGTGATCTCTCTAAGAATTGTGTGGGTAAAATTGCCGAAAGTTTCAACTTTATAAGAAATTTCATGAGGTGAAAATGAGCAATTTTAAAAATGTAACAAAAAGCGCATACATTCAAAGATAACAAGCTTTCATGATGGACAATTATTGGCAAAAAGGTCCGTTATTCTTAATATAATTAGAACAAGCAATTGAATTTAATCTTCTTCTAATATATAATGAGAACAACTTTTGTTAAGAAAGTACATACAATGAAGTCAGTTAAGATTTCACAAAGGGGTTGGAAAAATTATGAATGTCAGATCAGCTGTGAAGGTTGGGGCGGTCGCGCTAGCTTCAACATTCGTACTAGCTGCGTGTGGATCCAAGAATAGTAGTTCGTCAAAAAAATCAGTTAACTTTGAAGAAAGTGCTGAAATTGCTACTATGGATCAGTCGAAGGTTACAGATGTTGTTGGGTTTACTCAGTTAGGCAATACGCAAGAAGGACTTTACCGATTAGGTGCTAAAAGTAAAGTCAACAATGCACTTGCTACGAGTACGAAAGAATCAAAGGATGGCAAGACTTGGACCTTTACAATTCGTAAAGATGCTAAGTGGAGCAATGGCGATCCTGTAACTGCCAAAGATTTTGTTTATGCTTGGCAACGGACAGTCAATCCAAAGACAGCTTCCGAATATGCTTACTTATTCTCAGGAATCAAAAATGCCGACAAGATTGCTGCTGGTAAAGCAAGCTATAAGACATTGGGCATTAAAGCAGATGGCAACTACAAGCTGGTTGTTAGCTTAGATCGCCCAATCCCTTACTTCAAGTTGTTGATGGGCTTCCCAACATTCTATCCACAGGACCAAAAAGTTGTTGAAAAGTATGGTTCTAAGTACGGAACATCATCTGATAAGCTCGTCTACGATGGTCCATACAAGCAAACTGGTTGGACAGGAACTAACTTGAGTTGGAAACTTGTTAAAAACAACAATTACTGGGATAAAAAAGATGTCAAGATGGATACCATCAATTACCAAGTTGTAAAAGATGCCAGCACTGGTTTGAATCTTTACAATAGTAAAAAACTTGACGTTGCAAACATCACTGGTAACCAAGTTGCCCAATACAAGAACAACAAAGATTACGTTTTGCGTAAGCAATCCTCAATGTTCTATCTTCAATACAATATGAAGAAAGAAAAAGTATTCCGTAATGCTAAGATCCGAAAAGCTATTTCCATGACAATCAACCGTAAACAGTTGACTAGCAAAGTTTTAGCTGATGGTTCTGGTAATCCTAAAGGCCTTGTTTCAACTGGTTTAGCAAGTAATCCTAAGACTGGCGAAGATTTCGCTTCTGAAGCAGAAGTCAAATCAGCAGTTAACCAAAACCTGACAGAAGCTAAGAAATTAATGGCTGAAGGACTTAAAGAAGAGGGCAAGTCAAGCTTGTCATTTACACTTCTTGGTGATGATACAGCTTCTACTAAGCAAATCACTGAATACCTCCAGTCACAAATTGGAAAATTACCAAATGTGAAAGTTAGTCTTCAAAACATGCCATTCAAGACCCGTTTGACAAACTCATCAGATGGTAAGTTTGATGTTGTTCTTTCTGCTTGGGGTGCTGATTTCTCTGATCCAATTTCCTTCTTACAGTTATTTGTTACCGGAAACGCTCAAAACAGCGGTGGTTTCAGCAACAAACAATATGATAAGTTGATCAAGGCTTCAAATACTACCGATTCTACTAATCCTGAGAAGCGTTGGGATGACATGGTTAAGGCAGAAAAGATTTTGATGAACGAACAAGGAATTGCACCAGTCTTCCAGCAAGCACAATCACAGCTTTGGAGTTCTAAGTTAAAAGGTGTTGTCTATAACAGTGCCGGTGTTAACTTTGACTACAAGAATTTGAATCTGACAAAATAATGCGGCATAAAATTAAGCGTTAATTTTGGACGAAGGGTAAGGGTTCGCGTAACTGCTGACTCTTACCCCTTTGTTATAAAGGCAATGTTGGTTTGAGATAGGAAAAGATAGGGAGGAATATAAATGGCAAGATATTTAGCAAGACGAATCTTTTATCTGGCTTTAACGCTGTTTTTGATTGCAAGTATCACCTTCTTCTTAATGAAGCTGATGCCCGGAACACCGTTGAATAACCAGGCAAAACTAACACCACAACAAATCAAAGTGATTTATGAGCATTACGGTTTGAATAAGCCGGTTTGGCAGCAATATGTAAGTTATATCCTAGATGCTGCTCACGGTAACTTCGGATTATCATTCCAATTTAGTGATCAACCTGTATCTTATTTGATCTCAAGCCGAATTGGACCATCCATGCAGTTAGGTGGTCAAGCAATGGTAGTTGGTGTCGTTGTCGGAATCGTGGTTGGCTCATTGAGTGCCATCCGTAAAAACACATGGATTGATGGAACTTCAACATTTATTTCTATTTTAGGAATTTCAATCCCAAGTTTCGTGTTAGCTATTTTACTTCAGTACTATTTAGGACTGAAGTTACAGCTTTTCCCAATTGCTGATTGGGGCGGTTTCTCATACACGGTGTTACCAACGTTAGCCCTTGCGGCTTCACCATTTGCTGAAACTTCACGATTTGTTCGAACAGAAATGGTCGATGTTTTGGGGAGCGACTATATTGAACTTGCTCGTGCAAAAGGTCTCAGTCGAATGGGAATTGTTTGGCACCATGCGTTACGAAACAGTTTAATTCCATTGGTTACAGTTATCGGTCCTTTGACAGCTGCTATCATGACTGGTTCCATGGTTGTTGAAAACATCTTCTCTGTACCTGGTATTGGTGAACAGTTTGTTAAGTCTATCTTGGTTAATGATTATCCAACCATCATGGGTGTGACATTGCTCTATTCAGCATTGCTATGTGCGATCTTGCTTTTAACTGATTTGGTTTATGGAATTATTGATCCACGAATCCGAATTACTGGGAAAGGGGAATAAATAAATGGAAGAAAAAATGAACTTAGCACCGGACGCATTTGAGCCGGTTTCCAAAAAAGATGAACTAGATGATGAAAAAATTGTTGCCCCTTCTCGGACTTTTATTCAGGATGCTTGGCGGCGTCTTCGTCAAAATAAGGCTTCTTACGTTTGTTTATGGATCCTTGTTGTAATTGGGTTAATTGCCTTTACTTCACCGATTACAGCTTCACACCCAAATGTGTCTCATCCAAACTACGCTAATTTACCACCTAAGATTCCTGGTGTGAATATTAACGGTTTGAACGGAACGACAATGGTTGCCGGTAAGCGAGTTGATGCCTACAAACAAAATAATGTGCCAAGTAAAATTCATTATACTTTGGGAACTGACTACTTAGGTCGTTCTCTTGCAGAACGTATTTTACGAGGGACTTTGGTTTCATTATTAATCGGTTTATTTGCTACCCTAATTGATTTGATTGTGGGTGTTGGGTACGGGGTTGTCTCGGCCTGGAAAGGTGGGATAACGGATATTATCCTGCAACGGATTATTGAAGTTATTTCATCTGTACCAAATATTGTTATCATGGTCTTGTTAATGCTTGTTTTAAAGGGTGGTATGTTACCAATTATTTTGGCAATCGCCTTTAATGGGTGGACCACAATGGCCCGACTCACACGTGCACAAACGCTACAGTTAAAGTCACAAGAGTATGTGTTAGCGGCACGAACGCTAGGTGAATCAACCTTTAAAATTGCGGTCAAACATTTATTGCCCAACCTTTCAAGTGTCATTATTATTCAAACAATGTTCACCATTCCATCAGCTATTTTCTTCGAAGCTTTCCTAAGTTATATTGGGATTGGTATTCAGGCTCCAACTGCTTCGCTAGGAACGTTGATTAGTGATGGTCAAAAGAACTTCCAGTTCTTACCATATCAAATGTGGTACCCCGCGATTATGCTTTCAATTATTATGATTGCGTTTAATATTCTCGCCGATGGTTTGCGTGATGCGTTTGACCCTCGGACAGCTCGTAGATAGGAGGAAGATACAATGGAAAATGCAGATGAAAATATTCTGGAAGTAAAAGACTTAACCATTGACTTCCATACCTATGCAGGTACGGTTAAGGCGATTCGTGACGTTTCTTTCCATTTGAAAAAAGGAGAGACTTTAGCGATCGTTGGCGAGTCTGGTTCTGGTAAAACAGTTACCACCAAAACAGTTATGGGATTACTAGCCAACAATGCTGAAGTGGTTGAAGGTACTGTGAAGTTTCGTGGGAAAGACATTTTAAAAATGTCCCAAAAAGAATTGGAAGATATTCGTGGGAAAGATATTGCGGAAATTTTCCAGGACCCCATGACTTCATTGGATCCCACAATGAGAATCGGTAAACAGATTGCCGAACCATTACGTATTCATAAAGGCTATAGTCGTGAAAAAGCTAACAAACAAGCTCTTGAAATGCTTAAGTTAGTTGGGATCACTAATGCTGAAGAACGAATTAATGATTATCCGCATCAATTTTCAGGTGGTATGCGTCAGCGAATCGTGATTGCGATTGCGCTTGTCTGTTACCCAGAAATTCTGATTGCTGATGAACCTACTACTGCTTTGGATGTGACGATTCAGGCTCAAATCTTGGATTTAATGAAGGAATTGCAGGAAAAAATTTCGACTTCAATTATCTTTATTACCCATGATTTAGGGGTTGTTGCCGGTATGGCTGATCGTGTAGCTGTTATGTATGCTGGAAAAATTGTGGAATATGGGACGGTTGATGAAATCTTCTATAATCCCCAACATCCATACACATGGGGCCTACTAAACTCAATGCCTACCTTGGATACTGCCAAAGGAAAACTGGAATCTATTCCAGGAACACCTCCAGATTTGTTGGATCCACCAGCAGGTGACCCATTCGCTGCTCGTAATCCTTATGCTATGAAAATTGATGAAGAAAAAGAACCACCATTTTTCAAAGTTTCGGATACGCATTATGCAGCAACTTGGCTCTTGCATCCAGATGCACCACATGTTGAGCCTCCAGTAGAAATTAAACGTCGTCAAGAGGTTTACAAGGAGCGATTACAGGAAGGTACGATCAACCAAGGTCATATTCATTCCACAGGTAATACAACTTTTGGAACCGATGATGATGACGCAATTGGCGAGTAAAGGAGGCTAATCATGGATACACGAGAAAAAATTCTAGAAGTAAAACATTTAAAGCAATACTTTAATGTTGGAAAAAAAGATGAAGTACGTGCCGTTGATGATGTTTCCTTTGATATCTACAAAGGTGAAACTTTCGGGTTGGTTGGTGAATCTGGTTCAGGTAAAACCACTACTGGTCGTGCCATTATCCGTTTGTTGGATCCTACTGATGGTCAGGTCTTATTTAATGGTCGTGATGTGGCTTCATTGAAGAGTAAATCTGATATGATGGCCTTTCGTCGTGAAATGCAAATGATTTTCCAAGATCCATATGCTTCCTTAAATCCTCGTATGAAGGTTAAGGATATTGTGGCAGAAGGAATTGATATTCATCATTTAGCTAAAAATGATAAAGACCGAACTAACCAGGTAGAAGATTTGCTTGAAACTGTTGGTTTGAACCGGGATCACTCTAGTCGTTATCCAAATGAGTTTTCTGGTGGTCAGCGTCAACGGATCGGAATTGCCCGAGCGTTAGCGGTTCAACCTGATTTCATCATTGCTGATGAACCAATCTCTGCTTTGGATGTTTCCATTCAGGCTCAGGTTGTTAACTTGATGAAGGAATTGCAAGAACAAAAAGGGTTAACTTACTTGTTCATTGCACATGATTTATCAATGGTTAAATATATCAGTGATCGAATTGGTGTTATGCATTATGGTAAATTACTTGAAATTGGACCTGCTGAAGAAGTCTATAACAATCCACTTCATCTTTACACGGAGAGTTTGGTTTCGGCTGTTCCTCAGCCAGATCCTGAGTTTGAACGTAATCGCCGTCAGGTTGTTTACGATTCAACACCAGAGTTTGATGGTAAGAAGCGCCAAATGGTAGAAATCACCCCTGAACATTTTGTTCGTGCTAGTGAAGATGAGTTAGATACTTATCGCAAACGAGCAACAGATGCAGGGTTGAAACCACTTATCTAAATACAAATACGAGGTCAGGCAAAGACATAATTTTTGCCTGACCTCGTTTTTTTTACCATATTTTGATTTTAAAAAGTTCTTTTAGACCAGACAGCACTAGGGTCGGGATCGCGGGTAAGAAAATCACTGCGATGTAGATTTGCCAGTTAAGCATACTGGTCCCCATAAATGTGTTGAAAAATGGAAGCATCGTAATTGCCAGTGAGGAGATTCCTGCAAACAATACAGCGGCCAATAAATAGGGGTTACTGAATGGATTTCGGCGGAATAATGTGTGGGTACTTCGAGCGTCAAACACATGCCATAATTGACCAAAAACTAGGGTTAAGAATGCCACGGTTTGTGCTTCATTGACCTGCATGCCAGATTTAGCGGCCCAATAGAAGGCAATAAAAACGGACAACCCCATTACCACGCCGCGAATCATCACTCTTGATAACAGGTGATTAGCCAACAGGGATTCATGGACATTACGTGGTTTTACAGCCATGACATCGTGTTCAGCATCATCGTAACCCAGTGCAAATGATGGCAGGGAATCACTGATCATATTAACCCACAGCACCATGATTGCAGTTAGAGTGGGAGTTAATTCGGAAATGTGGCCAATTGAATGGGTTATGAAAAACGTGCCCAACAAAATTGACAGGACTTCCGCAACGTTAGTAGTGAGTTCCTGACGCATGAAATTTTTAATGTTTGCAAAAATGGTCCGCCCAGCAGCGACTGAGTTTTCAATTGTGGTAAATTGATCATCCAGTAAAATGAGATCAGCGGAGTCTTTAGTGACTTCGGTACCGTTGATTCCCATCGCAATGCCAATGTCTGCAGCACGTAAGGCTGGTGCATCATTCACGCCATCACCAGTCATAGCGACAACTTGATCGTGTTTTTGCAGAGCATTAATAATTCGTTGTTTATGTTCTGGTGAAACGCGCGCATAAACCCGAATGTTTGGGACCACTTCAAATAGTTGCTCATCAGACATTTTTTCTAATTCTTGCCCTTCAATGACGCGAGCTTGTTTGTCCTTGATAATACCAAGACGATAGGCAATAGCGCGAGCAGTTGCTGGATGATCGCCGGTAATCATAACAACTTCAACAGAGGCTTTATGCAAGGTCGCAATTGATTTTCGAACTTCTGGTCGTGGAGGATCAATAATACCTGCAATCCCAAGGAAGGTGAGTTGATCTTCCAGTTCCGTTTGTGTGGCATTAAGGGCTTCTTCTTTGGTTAAAGTCCTACCAGCCACAGCAATGGTGCGCAGCGCATCATTCGCATAGTTTAAAACCTGGTCTTCTAAGGTTGCTTGAGCTTCCTTGATTGGAACAGATTTGCTGTCCAAAATGACGTCGGTTGTGTGTTGCATAATGACATCGGGAGCACCTTTAGTAAATAATTTATAGTTATTACCAATTTTAACGACTGTGCTCATCATTTTACGTTCACTTTCAAACGGGAAAACACGCAGAATATCATAATCTTGATCGCCTGTTTGACTGAGTAGATTGGCACGTGAAATTTTAGCTTTATGACCCAGAACCACTAAGGAAACATCGGTTGGGTTGCCTAATGGCTCGTAGTGACCTTTCTCATTGCGTTGGATTTGAGATTCATTATCCAAAATCGCACCTTTGATAAAAGGAATATAATCTGATTCTTGGCCTATTTCACCATCTTCAATCGAGGTGATTTCACCAACTGGATCATAACCATTACCATCCACCGCGAAATTAATCCCATTTGCAAAAAAACGGGTAACTGTCATTTCATTTTTTGTGAGGGTACCGGTTTTATCAGAAGCTATAAGGGTTGTGGCTCCTAAGGTTTCAACACTACTAAGGGACTTTATTAAACCCCGATTACGAGCTAGCACCCGTGCACCGATTGTTAAAACAATAGAAAGGACGACCGGCATGGAATCCGGGATAGCTGCAACGGCTAACGCGATGGCCCCAGAAACACTATCCATCAAAGCTGTAATAGGAATTGTACCGGTATTAAGGTATTCTTTTACTAAATCATAGGTGATCGCAATCACCACAACCCCAATTGCGGCAACCATTAAACGCTTGGTCAACTGAGTAATATTTTGTTCGATCGGCGTTTTTTGTGTTTTGTTTTGTTGGAGCAGATCGGCAATTTTTCCGAGTTCTGTGTGGGTACCGGTTGCGGTTACGACACCCAGACCACTTCCGTTAACAACGGTTGATCCCGAAAAGCCCATGTTAGTTCGGTCGGCGAGGTCGGTATTTTTAGGAAGGACTTTGGAGTCTTTTTCAACGGCATCAGATTCACCAGTTAAATGAGATTCATTAACTTGAAGTTCATTCACTGAAAGCCACCGGAGATCAGCTTCGATGAAGTCTCCCATTTTAACATCGACAATGTCACCGGGGACAAGTTGGCTTGCGTCAATTTTTTGCCAGCTTTGGTCGCGTAAGACGTTTGCTTGATGTTGGGAAGCCGAACTTAAAGCGTCTAATGATTTTTTCGCACTTAACTTTTGCCAGTAAGTTAGACCAGAATTGATCAAAATGACAATCAAAATCACAATTCCTTCATAAACTGAGGAAAGTGCATGGGCAGGATCGTTCTTCGCAAAAAAATCATAGCTTGCACTGATTAAAGTCAGTCCAATTGCGATCCAAAGAATGATGATGATCGGTTCTGTTAAAGACTGTAAATAAACTTTTAAAGCGGACTCATGTTTTTCTTGCTGTATTTTGTTGGGGCCATATTTAGTTAATCTGGCCTCTACCGATTCAGTTGTCAAACCATCATGACGTGAAGTTTCAAGCTGTTTGACAACATCTTTGCGTTTCTGTGAATACATGGGTACATGCCTCCTTGGGTAATGTGTCTGCGTGCAGTTCTGTAACGAAATGGTTATCCTGTTGCCATTATTCCAGGAAAAAGAACGGTTCGTCAACTGAAACGGGTTAGCAAAAACAAGAGTTAAAAAAGCGCATTAGATTTTGAACATGCTATGCTCAGAATCTAATGCGTTTTTTGCTATTCTTGCTTATTTTTAAACGCTACTCTTACGGATAATTAGTGAAGTGCCAATGGTCACTTTACGTGGTACCATATCACGTTTTTGAAATTGTTCATTTAAAAGGTTAAACGCGGCTTTTGCCATGCCATATCGAGAAATATGAACCGTACTTAAACTTGGATTTACGTATTTGGCAGATGTAATATCATTAAAGCCAATAATTGATACTTGCTCTGGAATTGTAATTCTTTGTTCAGATAGAGCTCGCATTGCGCCAATTGCAATCGCATCTGAGCCGATTAAGAAGGCCTTAGGTAACTTTGAACCTAGAGTATGGATAATTTCTTGCATTGCTTGATAGCCGGACTCAGCCGTGTATTCTTCGGCGATAAAGAAGTAGTCCGGATTAAAGACTTCTTCACATTCTAGGAAACTCTTTGCTAAGAACCGTTGGGGATCATTTTCATAGGTGATCAAATGATGATGGGAACGTTTGGCCACCAAAATACCGATTTCACTAATTCCCTTATCTAATAGGTGATTAGTGGTTCTGGCTACGGAAGAGGTGAAATCGGTAACGACACAGTCCAAATTATCTAAGAGGGTGTCAGTGCTTACAAACACAATTGGTTTTTGTAAGCCTTTTAAAATCTGAATGGTTTTCTTACCAAAAAAGCCAACTGCAATGATGCCAATATAGGATTGAGCTTCAAGTTTCTTAGCGTCATAGTCACCTTGGAAAAAATGTTTAAAACGATAATTACTGTCCGTTAAGCGATTATCAATTGCAATGCGTAATGACATGAAGTAAGCATCATACAATTCTTCGGATTCTTTATAGGAAAGTACGACTGCAATAGTTCCGTTGGTTTTGTGTTTTGTTTTGTATTTGTCGTAAGAAAGCTGTTCGGCTGCTTCAAAAATATTTTTTTGAGTACTTTGGCTCACTGAAAGGGTCTGGTCACCATTTAAAACTCGTGAAACAGTTGATTTGGAAACGCCAGCTAACTTGGCAATATCATTAATCGTTGCGATAAAATCACCTCATTTTTATAACCATTTAAGTATATGAGAATCTTTAGGCTTTCACAAGTGATTTTTTGCAAGGGCTTACAAAGCTAAAAATGTGTGTAAAATATAAATTGTAAAAATAAAAAAGTTTACTAAACTAATTAGGAGATGTGCTTAGAATGAAATTATTATTAATGAGTCACGGCAATATGGCGATTGAAACGTTAAGAAGTGCGGAGATGATTTTGGGACCAATTAGTGGTGCGGCAGCAATTGGATTGCAGCCTAATCAAGGCCCAGAAGATTTACAAGCAGCTGCCGAAAAAATTATTGCAGATAATCCAAATCAAGAACCGGTTGTGGTTATTGTTGATCTGTTAGGTGGAACCCCTTCTAACGTGGTTGTTCGTTTAATTGCCGCTCATCCAGATTTACAAGTGGTTAGTGGTTTAAACTTGCCAATGGTTATTAACTATGCCAACCAAATGATGATGGGGGATGGCTTTGACAAATCAGTGATGATGAACGAGGCTAAAGCCGGTGTGATCGACGTTAACGCTAAATTAAATGAATAATGAGGACATGAAATGACAGCAAATTTTAAGTATTCACTTCGTTTTACGCTTGATCCCGAAAGTTGGGATGCTAAAAAAGAAGCAAAGTTGCTGGATTTCTGTAAGAAAGGTCGCATTGATGATGTGGCCTTTTTTATAAATCCAGAGGAATTAAATCAAAGCCATTTAGATGAAAAACAGAATCGGGTTTGGCTCAAAACCATTCAATCCGTAAGTTTAAGCCTAAAAAAGTTGGGGATCACAACCAGTCTGAATCCATGGACCACACTGATGCATAGCGATCGGGGCCGCAAGATAAATCCGAAACTTGGTTTCAGCACAATGGTTGATTATCAAGGAAAAAAAGCTGAATCCATTGCTTGTCCTGGCGACCCCATTTGGCAGAACTATATTGCCGATTGTTATCGCCAGTTCGCTAGCATTCAACCTAATATGCTTTGGGTAGAAGATGATTTTCGCCATTATAACCACACACCCTTAAAGCTTGGCTGTTTTTGCGATCGGCACATGCAAATTTATAATCAAAAGCTTGGCAAAGATTTAAGCCGAAAAGAGTTTATCAAGCTTGCTTTGCAGAAAGGAAAACCAACCCAGGAAAGATTGGTTTATTTGGAGACGGCCCAACAAGAAATGATCCAGGTTGCAAAAAAGATTGCTGAGGCTGTCCGCCGCGTTTCGCCACGGACCAAAATTGGGTTAATGAGCTCTTTTCCTAACTGGCACGCTATAGAGGATCGTGATTGGTCCGGTCTTTTTAACGCATTCAGTGGTGCGCATCCGCGGGTAAATCGTCCCCATTTGCCGGCCTATAACGAAGTATCACCATTGAAATATAGTCGCGATTTTGAAGTGTTTACCAGAACTACAGCTGCGTTTGTGTCTAATAGTCCACAAAGTGAATTTTATCCAGAATTGGAAAATTATATGTATTCGCCATTCGCTAAATCCAATCGGTTTATGCAATTTCAGCTGGAAAGCACGGTTTTAATTGGCGCATCGGGAATCTTTTTGAACTTGTTTGACATGATGGGAAACGGAATTGATGAAAGCTATCACTATGCACAGATGTTGTCTGATTCTAAAACGTGGCTAAACCATGTCAGTGATTCAAAGACACGATTAAATCGGGCACAGCTCAGTGGCGTCATGGTGCTGATGGATCAAAATTCTGCGCAAACAATCCATACGAGTCAGGGAAAAGATCCTGAAGAATTGTTACCCAATGAGACCAACTGGCTATCCTTATTTGGTAGTTTAGGGATTGCCAGTTTTCCTCAATCAGATGCACGTAAAACCCAGTATCATGACCAAACAATCGCAATAAGTGGTCAATTTTTACGTAATTTAAATAACGAGCAAATCAGTCAATTGTTAAAAGACAATACGGTATTTTTGGATGGCGAATGTGTGCAGGTCCTTCTCGACCGCAAGTTGGCGAAAACATTATTGAGTGTTGATGAAGGTGAATGGTATCAGGCTCGCACAGGTTATCAGTCGTTTGAACAGGCTAATGGACAAACAATTGATGGAATTGAAAATCCCCGAATTACCATGTTACGGCATACTGGTGATTACTTGCAGCTAGCGTACGCCGAGGATGCCCAACTTGAGGTTATCTCAAATGCTTACAATGAATATCATAAGTGTCTCGGGCCGATGATGACTGTGATCAATGAGCGTACTTTTATCTTACCCATGAACACGGATCCCAAGTATGGTTGGGAGTCCCAGTATTATTCAATTAAGGAAGGCCTATTCAAACACTTTTTAGAGAGACACACCCAAGTTAGTTTTGCTGTTGAAATGCCAGGTGTCAAACTGGTCACAGAACAAAAAATTGGGTTTAAAGTATATCTTTCAAACTTCACAATTGATGATCAGCCTAAAATAAAACTACATTTAGCAGAACAATACCAATTTACACACTGGATTTTGCATGCAAAGAATGGTTCAGATCTAAAGGATGTTTCGATTCACTGCTCATGGGACACTAATGGGATTGGTACAATTGATTATTCTCTAAAAGGATTGGAGACCATTTTGCTAGAAGCAGAAGTTTAGTAAAATTTAAAAACCTTTTGTTGAATTTTATTGAAAACGCTTTATTATTATAGGTGGTTGGTACCAGTTGATGTTATTCAGGTGCGCACCTGAATTGATTGAATATTTCTTCAATTATTTTATTTTTATTAAAGCTATGGGAGTGATGGATAATGGCAATTACAGCAGTACGAATTGACGGTAGGTTAATTCACGGCCAGGTAGCAAACCTATGGACAACAAAATTAGGTGTTTCTCGGATCATGGTTATTGATGACAAGGTTGCTGCCAGTGACATTGAAAAATCTGGGTTGAAATTGGCTCGCCCAACAGGAATTGATTTGAGTGTTTTACCTGAAAAGACGGCCGCTGAACACATTAAACGTGGTGGTTACGATTCACAAAAAGTTTTTATTGTCGTTAAACGACCACAAATTCTATTGGATTTAGTTAATGATGGCGTCAAATTAGACACGATCAATGTTGGTAACATGTCACAAACAGATGATACAACGCAATTAACAAACTCAATTAATGTGGTTCAATCAGATGTCGACGCATTTAACGCGTTGCATGAAAAGGGAATCAAAGTAACTTCACAAATGGTTCCCGGCGATAATGCGCAAGACTTTATGGAAATTTTGAAAAAGTTTAAGCCGAAGAAATAGGGGAGGATTCAGTTATGGGCACGAGTATTGCTTTATGGCAAGTGATTGTCTTAACGATTTATTCCATGTATCAAATCATGGATGAATTAACATTGCAGACCAGTTTGAGTCAACCTGTTTGGGCCGGATTAATTGCTGGTTTAGTTATGGGGGATGTCAAAACTGGATTGATTATTGGTGGTAGTTTGCAGTTAACTGTTTTGGGAGTTGGGACCTTTGGTGGTGCATCAAAGATCGATGCGAACTCAGGTACAGTTATGGCGACTGCCTTCGCAATTGGTGCTGGGATGGATCCACAAGTTGCGGTTGCAGCTTTAGGTGTTCCAGTTGCTAGTTTGATGATTCAAACCGATATTGTCGCACGTTTTGCCAACACCTTCTTCCAGCACCGTGTAGATAAGATGGTTGACACAGAGAATTACAAAGGGATTGAACGAAACTACCTTTATGGCTATCTTCCTTGGACACTTTCCCGTGGAATTCCAGTTTTTCTAGCTTTAGCATTTGGTGGTCCATTCGTTCGAACGGCTGTTTCGTACATGAATGCCAACTTAGCTTGGTTGAGTAATGGTCTTGCAACTGCTGGGGCTTTGTTACCGGCCGTTGGATTTGCAATTTTGCTTCATTACTTACCAGTAAAGAAGCATTTCCCATACTTAATTCTTGGCTTTATTATTACCGCGCTATTCTCCACATTGTATGGAAATATTAGTTTGTTGGGAACAACTGTTGCAGGAATTGACACTAAATTCACAACAACATTTGCTAGTTTGTCAATGTTAGCCATTGCCTTAATCGGATTTGCATTTGCCTTACTTGAATACAAACGAAGTACTGAAAAAGAGAACGGTGTTGAAAGCACGAATAAAGTAACCGAAACACAAGACACACAAGAACAGGATGGTGAAATTCATGGAGACGAAATCTAAGGAAACACCAAAGGTAACTTATAAATTAACGACGAAAGATTTTCGTCAAATTAATGTTCGGAGCTTGTTTTTTAACCAAGTAGGTTGGAACTACGAACGGATGCAGGGATCCGGTTATCTCTACATTATGATGCCACAATTACGTAAAATGTATGGGGATCATACCCCTGAATTAAAGGGTATCATGAAAATGCAAAACCAATTCTTTAATACTAGTAACTTCTTTAATACGATTATTCAAGGAATTGATTTAGCCGTTGAAGAGCGTGAAGGTTATAAATCATTAGAAACGGTTGCTGGTTTAAAAGCCGGACTAATGGGTCCTTTCGCTGCAATTGGTGATTCACTGTTTGCCGCATTGGTTCCGGCTATTATGGGAGCTATTGCAGCCAATATGGCTACCCAAGGTAATGCAGTCGGTGCCTTCTTATGGATGGCAGTTAACTTTGTGATTATGTGGTTCCGGTGGATTCAGTTACGTTTTGCTTATAAACAAGGGGTCAATTTAGTTACTTCCATGCAAGGACAACTAAGTGCCTTAACCGATGCAGCAACGTTACTTGGGGTTTACGTTGTGGGTGCTTTAGCTGCAACTATGGTTAATACACAAATTGTTTGGGTAGCTCACCTAGGCAAAATGACAGTTAATTTCCAAAGCCAAATCGATATGATTATGCCAAAACTTATTCCAGCTTTGATTGTCGGTGGTATTTATTGGTTATTAGGAAGAAAACGGATGACTTCGACCCGAGCGATCTTTATTGTCATTATTGTTGCCGTTATTCTTTCAGCACTTGGTGTGATTGGAAAGGCTGCATAAATTAACTTTAATTGAATAGATCGAACGTGTTAAAACCTATTTTGGCACTCTGTCGTTATCATATTGTGCATAATTAAAGATTTCTTTGCGCAGATTGTTAATAAAAATGAAAGATCTGGTATGATAAAGTCACACTCAGATCTTTTATAATGCACAGGAGAAAAATAAATATGACAATTAAATATGATAAAAAACAACCATTATATGAACAACTCATGGGTAAGCTAAAGACCAAAATTAAAGAGGACTACAAGCCAAGCGATAAATTGCCTTCAGAACGTGAAATTATGCGGGATTATTCGGTTAGTCGGAATACGGTTCGTCAGGCATTAAATGAACTAGAAATTTTGGGCTTCATTTTTCGACAACATGGGAAGGGCACGTTTGTAGCCAATGCAATTAATAATCCGGCTACTTTGGGTAATGAACATAGTTTCACTAAACAGATGAAAGCTTTGGGACGTAAACCAGAAACTAAAATCATGGAATATTCAATTCGTCAGGCTAGTGATTATTTTGCCGACAAATTGAAGATTTCAGAAGGTGATCGCATTATTAAACTGAAACGGTTAAGGTCCGCAGACGGAGTTCCAGTGATGATTGATCGGACTTATCTACCATATGCAAAATTTGCGGGGCTTTCAGCTGATGAACTAGAGGTCAAACACCGTTCATTATATGGTGTGTTTGCCAAAGATTTTGGGGAGATTTTTCACATTGCAGATGAATCTTTATCTGCAGGAAGAATCAGTGATAAGGATGCCATTGTCTTAAAAGTCCCTCAAGGTTCGCCGGGGTTGATGCTCAAACGAACTACCTATAATCAGCAAAATGAAATTATCGAATTTACGTTAAGTAGCACACGCAGTGATCAATTTGTTTATAACATTCGGTATAAGAACGCCAATATTTAATCGATTGGCATATGGAAAAATGAAAGGGGATTCAAAAGATATGTTTTCAAAAAATGATGCAGAACTAAAGGAATTAGGCGCGATTATTACCACGCGCGAAATTCAGCAACAACCCGAACTTTGGCATGAAGCTTGGGCAAATTATCAAAATGCAAAACAAAAAGTTTCTGATTTCTTAGCAACTATTACTAAGAGCGTTAGCGAACCAGTTCGAGTAGTCTTCGTTGGGGCCGGCTCATCTGCTTATGTAGGTGATACGTTAGTGCCATACCTTCAATTAAATGGAGATCGTTCACAGTTCCGTTTTGAAGCCATTGACACGACCAAGGTTGTATCAACACCATATGATTATTTAGAATCCGAAACGC
The DNA here is from genome assembly GCF_003533255.1 of Pediococcus sp. Lineage (NCBI taxonomy): Bacteria > Bacillati > Bacillota > Bacilli > Lactobacillales > Lactobacillaceae > Pediococcus > Pediococcus sp. The sequence goes on along the minus strand of NZ_DOEM01000026.1, from coordinate 19,446 downwards.
CAACTTTATTAGTTTCGTTTGCGCGCAGTGGGAACAGTCCAGAAAGCGTGGCAACCGTTGATTTAGCAGAAAAACTAGTCAAGAATCTCTGGCAGTTGACGATTACCTGTGCCCCCGAAGGAAAATTGGCACAACACGCTGAAAATGATGCCAATAATTTGGTGTTGTTACAGCCAGCTCGTTCAAATGATAAAGGGTTTGCCATGACAGGAAGCTTTAGTTGCATGATGTTAACCTCCTTGTTTGTCTTTGATGTGAAACACACAGACAGTCAAAAGGCCAGTTATGTCGATCAAATCGCCAAAATGGGCTCTGAGGTTATCGATCGTGAAGCTGAAGTTCAAGCTGTTGTGGATACTGACTTTGAACGCATCATTTACTTGGGCTCAGGCGGTTTAACAGGGTTAACTCGCGAAGCTCAGTTGAAAGTTTTGGAATTAACAGCAGGCCAAAAGGCCACCATGTTTGATTCTTCGATGGGCTTCCGGCATGGCCCTAAGTCCTTTGTGAACGAAAAATCCTTGGTTTTTGACTTCATTAGTAATGCCCCCTATACACGTCAATACGATGTGGATATCTTGAATGAAGTTCGAGGTGACAAAATTGCTCCCGTTGTCTTTGGCATTGGCGTTTCTAGTAAGCTTAATTATGAAGGCCAAGGATTCACCTTTAAAAACGGGAATGACCAAGTACCTGATGGCTACATGGCCTTTCCAGACATTATGTTTGCTCAAACTTTGGCGTTAATGACTTCCGTTAAGGTTGGCAATACACCAGACACACCATCTGCTACGGGAACAGTCAATCGTGTGGTTAAAGGTGTGACAATTCATTCATTAGATTAGGGGGCAAAATCTTGAGTTATTATATTCATGCAGATAAGTTTTTCTTAGATAATACAACTGAAAATGGGGGTTACCTAGAAATCACTGATGATGGCAAGTTTGGTACTTACACGAGTGCTAAACCAACTGGCAAGATTGTGGATTATTCTGGCTGTTATGTGTCACCAGGACTGGTTGATACTCATATTCATGGACTCTTAGGTCATGACGTGATGGACAATGACTGGAATAAAATCCAAGAAATGTCGGAAGGCTTGTTGCAGGCGGGGGTCACTTCATGGTTGCCCACAACATTGACTGCTTCAGCTGATCAATTAGATGCAGTTTGCAAGACAATTGGTGATAATTATCAGGATGCTAAAGGTGCCAAGATTCAAGGAATTTACTTTGAAGGGCCATTTTTTACCACAGAACATAAGGGTGCCCAAAATCCAAAATACTTTGGTGATCCGAATGTGGAGACGTTTAAACGATGGCAAAAATCGGCTAAAGGTTTGATTAAGAAGATTGCAATTGCTCCTGAACGTGATGGGGCAGTTGCATTTACCAAGGCAGTTAGCCAAATGGGCGTTAGTGTTGCGCTCGGCCACAGTGATGCGACGTTTGAACAAGCGCGGGCATCTGTTGAAGCAGGGGCAACCGTGTTTACCCATACATTTAATGGGATGAGCGGGTTAAGTCATCATGCGCCTGGTATGGTTGGCGCAGCAATGAGCATGCATAATGTGATTGATGAGCTAATCTGTGATGGACATCATGTTGAACCAGCGGCTGCTCGAATTTTAATTGAGGATAAACAGCCTGATCACGTGGCGTTGATTACAGATTGTATGCGTGCTGGTTTGATGCCAGACGGCGATTATGTCTTGGGAGAATTTCCTGTGTATGTCGCAGATGGCATGGCGCGGTTAAAGGACGGGGATAGTTTAGCGGGAAGTGTGCTTCAGTTAAAACAAGCGGTTCAAAACGTAGTTAACTGGAATATTTCTACACCAGAGCAAGCTGTTCAGATGGCAAGTAAAACTGCTGCAATTAGTAGCAAAATCGGTAACCAATGTGGTAGTATTCTTCCTGATCGGGATGCGGACTTCTTAATTTGGAGCCATGACATGGACTTGAAAGAAACCTATTTGGACGGTAAGTCTCGGTATCAAGCTTAAACAAAGTGATTGAATTTTAGAAAGCATAAATCAAAATGCCTTTTTGGCAGCTTTGATTCATGCTTTTTTAGTTGATTAAATTAGGTTTGATGACCCTGAATTCGAATAGCAAATGCATCCAAAAAGATTCTGGTCAAAATTTGTAGTGGCAGTCGGGAACGAATTTCGTATTTTGGAAAGTAAGATTCGGCAGATTTTACGCCTAAAAAAATTAAATCAGAATATGGAATTATATCACCCGTGTTGTTACAGGTGAAAGTAATTGTGGTTACTTCGTTGATAGAAAGTGATTGTGCAGCCTTAACTAACTCGGGGGTATTACCATTTAAGGTTAAAAATATAACGACAGTATCCCTACCGTTTATTTGTTTGCTCAATGTTTTGATTATATTGGGATCATCGTGCAACTGGGCATCTTTACCAAGTAATTCAAACTTTAAAAGAATGTCTTCTCCAATTAATTTGGATAGCCCACGCGCAAAAATATAGACATGCTTTGCATTATTGACTTTCTGGATGGCATCTTCCATCACACCAATATTTAGATTGGCAATAGTATTATCGACCTCGTATTGATTCTTTAAAATTGCCGCCCGAATTTCATGGTCTGTTTCCTGTAAAATTTTAAAATCCTGATTTTTGTTAGTTAATTTTCGAATGGCTTCTTGGCGAAATGGGGTGTAACCTGAATACCCCATTTTTTTCATGGTTCTGACAATTGTTGCAGTTGAAACATTAGCTTTTTCGCTGAGTTCTACTATAGAAGTGTTCACGATTTCGTCAGCGTGTTCTTGCACATATTGCCATAGGTATTTTTCCGATGTACTTAATGTTTCGGTCACAGCAGTGCCTCCAAAGTTGTAAAAGAATTTTCAAGTTTAGATTCATGATAGCATTTTTTGAAAACATTTACATTTCTGAGAATGTTATTCTTAAAATGAAGATAGAGAGAGGAGTGATGAAATGATTTACACATTGACGCTGAATCCAGCCATTGATTTATTTATTGATACGAAGACGATGCAACCGAATGTAGTTAATCGGACGGAAAGTTATGATATTCAAGCAAATGGGAAGGGGGTCAACGTTTCCTTCATTCTTAAACGCTTAGGTATTGAGAATAAAGCGTTGGGAATTGGCGGTGGCTTTACATTAAACTATATTGAAGAAGTTTTGGATCAAGCAGAAATTGCAAATGATTTTGTTCACGTAAAAGATCCAACACGGATTAATGTGTTTACAAGAGTTCAAGATGAAAATCAAGAATATAAATTAGTCAATAAAGGACCGAAGACCGATGCCAATCAGATTGAACAATTATTGACTAAACTTCGCCAACTAAATCAAGACGATGTTTTATCGTTGTCTGGTAGTTTTTCAGAAGGTATTAAGCCTGATATTTTAGTAGAAATCGCAAAAATTTCTGAAACCAACCATGTTAAATTGGTTTTGGATACCAGCTATAGCGAAGTAATGGATACTTTACGCTATCATCCTTATTTGATTAAACCGAATGATCATGAGTTATCAAGTTGGTTTGGACTTGATCAGGTACCTGATCGAGAAAAGCTAATTGATATGGGTAAGACATTGATTAAAAAAGGAGCTAGAAATGTTTTGATTTCTCTAGGATCCGAAGGGGCGCTGTTTATCAATGATACCGAAATCCTTTATGGTAACGCAGCTAAAGGCGAAGTCGTTAACACTGCCGGATCAGGAGATACTATGTTAGGAGCATTTTTAGGTGGTTTAATTAAGGGCTTAGATGGTCACGCTAATTTGAAACGCGCACTTGCGGCTGGTAGTGATACGGCCTTTCAGTCTTGGATAACCGATTTTAAAAATGTACCCAACTTGGAAGCACAAATCCAAATTCAATTAATTGAAGAACGGGGGAAATAGGTCATGGGAAAATATAAAATTATTGCGGCCACAGGTTGTGCAACGGGAATTGCACATACTTATATGGCACAAGAAGCGCTAGAACAAGCTGCTAAAAAAATTGGTGTGAAAATTAAGGTAGAAACACACGGACAAACCGGAGTTGATGATCCCTTAACACAAGCAGAAATTGATGGTGCGAGTGGTGTAATCGTGGCTTCTGATGTTGATGTAGATGCTGATAGATTTATTGGCAAAAAATTGATTCGGGTACCAGTTGCTCAGGGAATTCGTGAACCTGATAAATTGGTAGATCGAATTTTAAATGATGCATCGGTTCCTGCATATAAAAGTGGATCCGTTAAAGAAAAAGTTGCTTCTAGCCAAACCGGGAGCGGCAAAAATGGTGATACCCTTTGGAACTCAATTTATGTGTCATTAATGAATGGTGTTTCTCACATGTTACCGTTAGTTGTCGCTGGTGGTGTGTTAGTCGCTGTCTCATTTTTCTGGGGAATTAATTCAGCCGACCCCAAAAGCGCTGAGTACAATTACTTTGCATATCTATTAAACACCATCGGAAGTACCACTATGAACTTAATGGTACCCGTATTGTGTGCATACATCGCGGAAGCAATTAGTAAGCGGTCCGGATTAGTTGTAGGATTTGCAACCGGGATGATTGCTTTTAACATGGGAACTGGATTTTTGGGTGCTATTGTTGGTGGTTATTTAGCTGGTTATACAATTATCTTGTTACAGCATCTTTTGAAACCGCTACCAGATAAGCAGTTTCGTGGCTTAAAAGCGATTTTCCTTTATCCAGTTCTCGGTGTGTTTATTTCAGGGATAATCATGTGGTTTATTTCACTTCCAATGAAAGATTTAAATACTGGCATGATGACATTTTTGAAAGGAATGGAAAATACAAGTCCTGTACTGTTAGGACTCATTATTGGTGTGATGGCCGCTTCTGATTTCGGTGGACCAATTAACAAAGCTGCTTATTTAACTGGGACAGCATTGTTAGCGCAAGGAAACTTCTACTTCATGGCAGGTGTTTCGGCTGCCTGTATTGCACCGCCTTTGGCTACAGGATTTGCTGTGTTGTTCAACCCTAAAGCATATTCAAGTAATGAACGAAGCGCAGGTTATGTAAACTTTTTATTAGGTTCTACACATATTACTGAAGGGGCGATTCCGTTTGCTGCTAAGAATCCATTATTGAATATTCCTTCATTTATGGTGGGATCCTCAATTGCAGCTATTTTGACCTATGTAACGCGAATCCAAGTTCCAGCTCCTCATGGAGGCTTTATCATTTTACCTTTAGTCAATCATCCGTTCTTGTGGGTTCTTTGGATTGTGATTGGTTCTTTAGTTTCTGGTGCACTATTAGCAATTATCGCGGGTCGTCAGGCTAAAAAACATGCTGTTGCAAGTGATGTTGGGACGATTGATGTGTTGACAGGAGAAACAGCGGAAGCTGAGCCAGAACAGCCAGTAGCAGATGCCACTCCTTCAAAAACCGCCGAAGATTTCGATCTTGGGGAAATCCTGACGATTGATAATATTCAATTAAATGTGAAGGCATCATCAAGGGATGAAGTTTTGAAGTATTTAGCAGATTTTGCCGTTCAAAACAAGTTAGCTGACAATGCCGACAAGATATTAGCTAAGTATTTGAAACGTGAGCAGGAAGGCTCAACAGGGATGCAAGATGGAATCGCGATTCCACATGCACAGGATGCCACGATCCATTCTTCTAAAATGCTGATTATCAAGTTAGCAAGTCCAGTGGATTGGAAAACTTTTGATGATAAACCGGTTGATACAATTATTTCGTTTTTGATTCCTGAAAATGATAGTGGTGCGCATCTTAAGTATCTTTCTAATACAGCAAAATTATTGATGCATAGTGAGTTTGTACAGGAATTGAGATCAGCAGAATCTAAAGAAGAAATTTTAAAGCTCATTAAACAATGATAGTAAGAATATGAATGATTTGGCTAGTCTTCGATAAACTTTATCGGAGAGCTGGCCTTTTTGTTTTCCCATATTTGAATGATGCTTTTATTTGACAGTGTTGGTTAGCCCTTACATAATGAATAGTATAGGGATAAATCGGATAAAGGAGGAGTAGGCTATCATGTACAAACATTTAGTAGCAATTGTAGAAATTAGGGAAAAGGGCTATACCTATCATTATGTATCTAAGGATGCCCAGAAGGTAAACAAACAATTCTATCTACTTACCCAAAAGCTTAATGACAATATGTTAGAGATCTTATATGAGGCTTCTGTAATGGAAACTAATGATCAGAGCTTAGATTCTGTACTAAGTTCAGTTGGAAAAATGCACACAATCCAGTTAGTTAAGGATCTACAGGCGTTTGTGAAACTGGTTTATGATAAGAAACTTATTACAATCGCCAAACGGTTGCCAGAACGCGAAATGAACAACACAGAGCAGTTATTGGACTGGTTTAATGGTGATTAATTAAGGTAGTTTTTTTCATGTTATTGTCACAAATTTTCAAAGGTATAAAGGGTATAAAATTTATGAGTCAAAAATTATGAGTGGAGGGTCGTTATGGCTAAATGGATTTGGTATCATGGTGATTTTGAAATTTATCATGCAATGAAACAGAACTTTGATCGCGAAGAGCGTGGTATGAAGTGGCCGGCGTATTGGTACACCTCGGGATGGAACCACAATGTTTATTTCTGTAAAGAAGTTTACCTGAAACAACCTGAAACTTTCACAGTCAAAGTTCAAGGGGGAAGGTTACGGTAAATTTGTTGATTTAGAAAGCCACGAGGAAACAAAATTCTCACTGCTTGAAGTAGTGACATGTCCAGTGGGGCATTATCGTATTGAAATTTATGTGGCAAATCTATCTGGCTTACCCTGTGCCTATATTCAAGGAAAAGTAATTCAAAGTGATGAGAGTTGGCAAGTTTCTAACTTTTTGGCTGATGCCATTGCTGTTGGGACTAGCAAGTATTTCGTAAAGGCTAATCAAAATCCAATGCATTTTTCGTACACGCATGACATACGACACGCACAAAAGGTAGAGTGTGTTGAGGGAGGACTCTTATTTGACTTTGGACATGATCTGACAGCTAAAACGGTGATCAGGTTCAGTCAGGTGTTTAAGCCATTAACATTGAGTTATGGCGAAAGTCGTACTGAAGCACTGGATGTAAAAGATACATATTTGAAGCATAAGATTAAACAAATTAACGATCCTTTTGGGATTTATGATGCTGAATCAAAAACTTACACAACCAAACTCCGCGCTTTTCGATATATTTATTTGCCGAACATTATAAATACGAAAGAATTCGGTGAGCTGTCCGTTGATTTTAAATTCATTAAATTCCCCAAAATTGGCCAATTTACTTTTTCAGATTCAAAATTAACCAAGATTTGGCAGGTTGCAGATCGCACTTTACGCCTGTGTTCAGGAATTTTCTTTATTGATGGTATTAAAAGGGACCGATGGGTGTGGGCTGGAGATGCCTTTCAATGTTTTTATATGAATCGATATGATTTTTTTGACAAAGAAATTGTAGAACGCACTATTCTAGGCTTGCGTGGCGAACTGAATATTAAACAGCATTTGGATACCATTGTTGATTATTCTATGTATTGGCTAATTGGGATAGAGCTTTACTACGAAACTTTTGCAGATAAGCATTTTTTGAAGGCCGTCTATCCCAAATTAAAGAAGCTCATTGATTTTTCCCTAGAGGCTACCGATGATAATGGGTTTATTCATGAACGTAAAGGTGATTGGATCTACATTGATTGGGCTGACTTTGATCACCAAGGTCCACTATGTGCAGAGCAGATGGTATTAGCACGTGCTTTGCAAAGTGTGATTAAGGTATCTAAACTGTTAAATAAAGATTCGCAAAAATATGAGCGACATTTTCAAAAACTCAGAAAAAATATCGATAAGTATTATTGGGATGATCAAAAGCATGCTTACGTTGATAGTTATGAGTCTGGCAAACAACGAGTGAGTCGGCATGCCAATATATTTGCAATTTTGTTTGATTATGTGGATTCGCAAAGAATGGAAAGCATATTTAAGCATGTTTTACTAAACGACGAAATTCCTCAAATAAATACACCTTACTTTAAATTTTGGGAACTTGAAGCTTTTGCTAAAGCTGGTTATTATCAAAAAGTGCTAGATGTGATTAAAACCTATTGGGGTGGGATGCTAGACAATGGGGCAACTACGTTTTGGGAATACTTTGATCCTGCTGAAAAAGGTAATGAACGTTTTGCGATGTACGGTGATAAATATGGAAAAAGTCTTTGTCACGCATGGGGATCAAGTCCAATTTATTTAATTGGGCGTTATTTAATTGGTTTAAAACCAACTCAACCTGGCTATAAAACGTTCGAGATACACCCTCAATTGGCGTTACTGGGCAATTTTAAGGGAAAGTTTCCAATCAGTGCAGAAGGCGATTATATTGCATTAGAGGTAAAAGATAGGATGTTGACGATAGATGCGACAAAAGCAGGAGGAACACTCATAATTGGTCATAAACGGATTTCAATTCCTACTGAGCACCGAGGAAGCATTGTAATTGAAGGCAACAAGTAAAATCAAAGCTGTTTCAAATTCTAGTCAAAACACAAAAAAAACAATCCTTGGGAGGAAGGATTGGTTTTCTTTTATTTACACATCAATTGTTTAGATCTTTAAAACTTCTCGGAGAGCAAAGAAGGTAACGATGAGCTGACCAAGGGTAACCCAAGGATTGTGGTGTGCGGCTGATGCAATTACAGCAGCGATGATAACAACTACTGCCCACAGCATTGTCTTTGTAATCTTTTCCCTTTTTTGTTTATCGTTCAATTCTGGTCTTTCGTTCATTTTATTGACCTCCTTTACAAAGTCAGAGTTTTAAATTTCCGTACTATTACTTAGTCTTTATCAGCAGCCAATTCCTTAGCATAGATAGCATTACGTTTCTTCATTTGACGAGCGTACCACCAGAATACTAAGCAATATGCAGCAAGTCCAATGACCGCGTAAAGAATAAATTTGATTTCACCAGTAGATGATTTACCTACAGCGTAAGCTAAGAATTGTTCAATAGGACCTTCCTTAGTTGACTCAGCAATCATTGTGCCACTTTTAACACCGGCAGGGAATGCACCAACTTGTTTTGCAACAGATGTAACAAATGGAGCACTCAATGTACCAGCCCAAAGGAAGATAGGAATTTCAACAGTACCAATAACGATCATACGAATGATACGTCCACGAGTTACAACCAAGAGAGCTGGTGTAACACCCATAGCAATGATTCCACCTAAAGGAAGGATATGGTTGCCAGGAAGAACTAATGATTCGAGTAAAAGAATAGGTGCAAGGACGTTTGCAGCTGCCCACATTTCGGAACGGCCAGCAATAAATGGCCAGTCAAGACCAATGTTCAACTTACGACCCTTTAAGTGTTTGGTAGCTAAGTCAGTAACACCTTGTGATAATGGTTCAACAGCTTTGATGAACCATGAACCGATAAGTGAGAATAACTGCAAGCAGACACCACCAGTAAATGACAATGTAAAGATTGATTCAATACCTTGTTGTCCAACTAAACCAATGAAAATACCTAAATAACATCCAATAGCGAAATTGCTTCCCCAGAATCCAATTTTTTCATTCAATTTTGCGGAATCAAAATCAAAACGGTCTAACCAACGGAATAATAAATCATAAATCTTGTTCAATACCATGATTACGGGGTTCATCATATAATTCAAATGAGTAGTTGTCATTGGGTTATCATGATTTTCCAGTAAATCATCAAAAGTTGGTTTCATCAAGTCTGAGTTAACGATCTTCAATGCACCAATCAAGATAATAAGTGCTGTAGCTACCCAGAAATTAGCTCCGAAGTAAATTGCCATCAAAGCTGTAAATGAAATGTGCCAAATATCGAAAATATCAACATCCAACGTGTTGGTCCATTTGAGGAGCAACATACCGACGTTCAATAGAACCATAATTAGCAAGAAGAATAGGGTGTATGGAGATCCCCAAGTAATAGTTGCTAGAGGTGCCCAACCAACATCGGTAATGGAAAGTTGGATACCTGTTGACTTAACGAAAGCTGTTAAGGCTGGTTGATAAGTAGTAGTAAGAATATTAATAATAGCACTAATACCAGTCAAAGCGATCGCTAAACGAATACCACCTTCGAGGGCTCGGAAGAATTTAACTCCTAAGGCCCAGGCAATCAAGGTTAGAACAATTAACATAACTGGCGCAGCACCCAAATCAATAATTGGTTTGAACACCACGTTGGCAAAATGGATAATGGTCTGCATTTTGTTCAACTCCTTTGAGTTTTTTAAATTTTGTTACCAATAGTTTAAGAAGACGCATAAAGAAAATATGTATGTGAAGAGAGTAAACTCTCTTCGAACGTATTAACTTAAATGATTCTTTTTGATAGCGTCTTCAATTTTATCGTACACTGGAGCAGCCATAGCAGGCATTCTGTAAAGAATAGCACCAGCATCAATTTCTGGAACTGTAATGTCGAAACTCAAGTCTGGTTTATTGATAGGAAGAAAGACTTGAATTCCCTTCATGGTTTCAGGGTTGAGGTCCTTGATCTGAATGGCTTCAACGTGAACTTGGTAACCACGTTTCTTCATTTCAGCTTCAACAGCATCCTTAATTTGGTGACTTGAGTTAACACCAGCACCACAAGCAGTTAACATTTTAATCATAGTAAAATTCCTCCTTAGAAATTTTTAAAATTTTATTACCATAAATTAATGAAGCAAACAACTAAAACTTGGATTTCAAGAATGAATAAATTGCATCCTCAGAAGTACTCTTGAAAAAGGTCATCAACTGATTTTGCGGAGTCTTATTAATGAAATCCATAATCTGTGCGAGGACATTTGACTGACCTTCTGGATCGTCATTCAAAATCATGAATAAGAAGCTAACTTCAAATTCTTGACTTGGATCAATCATATTGTTAAAGGCGATCGGATGTTTTAACTTAATAGGAACAACTTTACGTTCTTTAACAAATTCAGATTCCGTATGTGGAATGGCAACGTTAGGGTATTCTGGTGAAACCACTGACAAGTCAATTCCAGTTGGATACTTATCTTCTCGTTCGTTTAGGTTCTTCAGAAAGTCCTCAGTGACATGACCTTTCTTGTAAAGATCATTGGCAACTTCCTTAAAAACATCAGCTCGTGAGGTTGCATCACTCACATATACTGTGTCTCTATCAAAAAGAGAAGTTTCTGCTATCTTATCTGACATATATATTCACCACCTCAATCACAAATGTTAAATAATGTTAACTTTTGTTTGAATTCGTTTACAAATCTAATTATATAGAAGCGCTTCCAAATGTCAACAAAAAATTTAAAGCAAAAAAATGTTGCGTGCCTATTGACTTTTAGCGGAAGCCCGTCTATTCTATAAATCGAAACATAAATAAACAAAAACGAACATTTTTTGTTCTTAAATTATGTAAAGGAGGGAGGCCAGTGCTGAAAAATGAACGAGTTGCTACCATTTTGAGCACGGTCAATCAATCAGGTGTTGTTACCATCCAAGAATTAGTGAACGATTTGAAAGTTTCATCCATGACCATTAGACGCGATTTGGATGAACTAGAACAAGAACGGAGAATTGTTCGCATTCATGGTGGCGCACAGAGTATTCATTTCCCTGATAAACAAGAAGCTTCCTATATACAGAAACGAAAGCTGAATGTGACAGAGAAAACGGACATCGCTAAGCAAGTAGCAAGTATGATTGATGAAAATGAAACCGTTTTTTTAGGGCCGGGAACTACCAACGAGCTTGTTGCGAGTTATTTGAACTTGGCAAACTTGAGAATTGTGACGAATAGCTTGCCAGTGTTTGAACAGTTTAGAGATAAGCACAGTGATTACGAACTATGCCTTGTCGGTGGAACATACCGTGAACGAAGTGGTGCATTTATAGGAAGCCTGGCTAACGAGCTTCTTGCGAACATCAAAATGCATAAAGCATTTGTGGGTGTCAACGGAATTAATGGTAACAGTATTATGAACGCTAATTCTGATGAAGGCCAAACACAGAGCATTGCGTTAGATCAGTCACAACAAAAATTTGTGGTGGCAGATCATTCCAAACTCGATCGCAATGATTTCTATACCTTTTACCATTTGGATAAAGTGGATGGATTAATCACCGATCAGGGTGGTGAAAAACAAGTTCTGGATAGGTATCAGAAAATAACGCACGTCTATACGGACGCAAACACAAAACAAAAGGAGAGATTTGCATGAAAGTCGTAATTGGCTCAGACAAAAAAGGATTTAATTTAAAGGAACAAGTTAAGAAATACTTGTTAGATCATAGTTATGAAGTTATTGATGTCAGTGAAAAACCTGCAGAAGACTTTGTAGAATCATCACTTGCCGTTACAAAAGAAGTTTTGAACGGTGATGCTGATAAGGCTGTTATGTTTGATGAGTATGGTGTTGGTTCAGCAATGGCAAGTAACAAGGTTAAAGGAATGGTTACTGCTAATGTTGTTGAAGAAAATACCGCCCATATGACTGCTATGCATAATGGTGCAAAGGCAATTGCAATTGGTAGTGGTGTTGTTGCTGAAAAATTAGCATATAACATTGTTCAGTACTATTTGGACACAGAATATGCAGGTGGCCGTCACCAAGTTCGTTTGGATATGTTGGAAAAAATGATCTAGAAAGTGCGGTTATTGACTTAGAGTGAACGAAGCAACTTTTCGGAGTAGCTTCAATCCAGTCTGGAAAACACAATAGGCATAAAGAGATTAGAGAACGAAAACGAGAAACAACATATCACAGATAGAATCGATTCAAGACTAAATATTAACTTCAAGGAGGAATTACGAATGATTATTTCTATTGGTAATGACCATATTGTTACAGATGTAAAGATTCAACTTTCAAACTTTTTAAAAGCACAAGGACACACAGTAATTGATGAAGGAACTTATGATACAACCCGGACCCACTACCCAATTTACGGCAAACGTGTGGCTGAAGATGTTGCTGATGGTCGTGCTGACTTAGGTGTTGTCCTTTGTGGAACTGGTATTGGTATCAGTACTGCTGCAGACAAAAACGAAGGTGTTCGTGCAGCCTTAGTTTCAAACTTAGTTGGTGCTCGTTACGCAAAAGAAGAATTAAACGCCAATGTCATTGGTTTTGGTGGCGCAACGGTTGGTGAACATCTTTGCGAAGATATCATCTCTGTATTCTTAGATTCTGAATATAAAGAAACACCAGAAAACAAGAAGTTGATTGACAAAATCAACAACATTGCAACTCCAAACCCAGAACAAAAAGACAACCCACATTTCTTTGATGAAGAGAATGAAAAGTGGGCTGAAGGAGTTTATCACGATTAGTTGTGAAATCTTGACAAGCGTTTTATAATGAAAGCGTTCTTGAAATAACTCATGAGAAATCATGAAAAACAAAAAAGGGGTAATCATTTTATGTTGAAATTAACACCAGGTAAGGAAAAAGGAATCAAAGCTTTATCAAATAAAGATGGCGTCATTGATGCTTTAGCTATTGACCAACGTGGATCATTGAAAAAAATGATTGGTGCTGCTAGTGGCAAAGAAGCTTCACAAAAAGAAATTGAAGACTTCAAAGTTGCTGTATCAAGCGAATTAACACCATACTCAACAGGTATCTTGTTGGATCCTCAATACGGACTTCCAGCTTCAAAAGCTCGTGCAGACGGTGCTGGCTTATTGCTTGCATACGAACGCACCGGTTATGACGCTACTGAGCCTGGCCGTTTCCCAGACATTTTGGATGATTGGTCAGTTCGTCGTTTGAAAGAACAAGGCGCTGACGCTATCAAGTTCTTGCTCTACTACGATCCAGACGAAGGCGGCGATATTAACCATCGCAAACAAGTCTTTATCGAACGTTTAGGTAGCGAATGCAAAGGCGAAGATATGCCATTGTTCTTGGAATTAGTATCATATGATGCTAACAACGACGATGCAACTGGTAAAGATTACGCTAAGGTAAAACCAGGTAAAGTCATTGCAATGACAAAAGAATTTTCAAAACCTCAATATGGTGTTGATGTATTGAAGCTTGAAGTTCCTGTAAACCAAGCATACGTTGAAGGATTTGCTAAGAGCTCTGATGACGTTGTTTATACACGTGACGAAGCTTTGAAGTATTACAAAGAACAAAGTGATGCTACAGACTTACCATTTATCTTCTTAAGTGCTGGTGTTTCTGCTGAATTATTCCAAGACGAATTGAAGTTTGCTAAAGAAGCAGGCTCAAAATTCAACGGTGTCCTTTGTGGCCGTGCAACTTGGCGTCATTCTGTAGAACCATTTGCTGGTGAAAGTGAAGCATCTGGCCGTAAATGGTTACAATCACAAGGCCGTGAAAACATTGAATCATTGAACAAGGTTTTGTTCTCAACTGCAAGTTCATGGTTTGACAAGGTTCAAAAATAATTGATTTTACTTTAAATAAACTGAAATATTATGTATAGAAAATTCCACTGGATTCCTCCACGGGAACTGGGCTGGAACGCAGTGGGCACAATTTTTGAGCTAATGAATTGTCTCAAAACTTGGCCTTATTGTAAGTGTTAAAACACTAACAATAATTTCACTGCTAAGCCTAATCCGTTCCGGAATCCAGTGGATTTTTCTTGTTTGATACAGTGATTTTAGTTTGTTTTCTAAAAATGGAGATAATTTATGAGTAGTTTTGATGAGATTAAAAAGGCCAATCCAGACAAAACCATCTACGATATCAATAGTGATGAATTTGCTGATTTTGGACTAGTTTATAAACAATATGATTTGAGTAAAGTCACAAATTACATGGATTCTAAAATCGAGATTCCAAGTGATCATAATGACTATATTCCTGATGATGAAAACATTGAAAATGATGCTGCCATCAAGCAAATTGCGGCTGATGTTTATGCAGGAATGCCTATCTCTGCAGGTCCTTGTGTGGGCCAAAGTACTTCATTTTCTGCCATTGAATTTCATCAGGGAAGTGAAGTCAACATCACGTTTACAGATGTGGTGATGGTTTTGGGTAAACGCCAAGATATTCATGATTATGAGTATAATGCTGAAGAGCATGCCAAACTATTCTTTGTCCCTCGTGGTACTGTTTTTGAAATGTACAGTGATACACTGCATTACAGTCCATGTAAAGTGGATGACGGCGGTTTTAAGGCAATTGTCATGGTTTTACAAGGCACTAATCAACCTTTACCAGATGGCTTTAAAGCAACGAATAAGATGATTGTTAAACAAAACAAATTTCAGATGGCACATGCTGTTCGAAAAGATAAAATTGCACAGGGAATCTTACCTGGTGTCAAAGGTAAATTAATCGACATTAAGCCAATTCAAAAATAAAGAGGTAGATAGAAATGGCTGACACAGAAAAGAAAACATTATCCACAGAAGAAAAGAACGAAATTGATACAGCTGAAGAATTACACCAACAAATGATCAAAGAGCAATTGGCCGAATTTCCAGTTACTAGAGCTTAACGTTTTAGGTAGATATTTAAATATACAGTAAAAGTACTTTCGATAGTTTCGAAAGTGCTTTTTTGTGTTCAACAAGTAATTATACTTATTTTACTCCTTACTAAACGTGGGCCTTAATCCAATTATCCAGATCTGTAAAATCGTCAGTACCTTCCAATTGTTTTAACATTGAGTCTAATTTTATGGAAGACATTGTGGACTTTAAAGAATTTTCGATACTATCCATCGCTTGAGATACCGCACAATTTTCAACTTGTGATTTATCAATATTTAGCACCTTTGCTAAAAGTTGTTGACTTGCAAAAACTCTTCCTCGACCCTCGATGGCAATAAAAATTTTATAAAAATCAATTTGGTCCAGTGAAGTGGCTAATGAGAAGCCTCCAGATTTACCGGGTGAAGATTTTACCAGGCCTTCATTTACCAAAGTTTTAATGATTTTTTTTAAATAAGAGTGGGACACATCTAATCTTTCGCTAAGCGCTAATGAATTAAGCGCTTTTTTTTCAGGTAATCTTGATAATATCAGCAATACGTAGATAGATTGTTCCCAACCTGATGAAATTTTCAATTGACTTTCCTCCTAAACAGTACTATCGCTTCTATTAGAGACAAACATTATACCTAATATATCTTTTGCCTCTGAATTAAGACAACTATACCATATTTTTAAGTCCACTTCACGAAAGAGGGGAATATTTGATGCACATTGAAGATATTTAAAAATGGGTACAGAAAGGGAGAACGAGTATGGATCAAACTAAGAAAAATGATAGTAATTTTTTGATTGCAATCATATTAACCACAATTTTTATGGGTTCCTCATTTCCGACAGGCAAATTTTTGATATCACTTGAACATGTGCCGCCTTTTTTAATGGGTGGTTGGCGATTCTTAATAGCGGGTTTCTTGATGTTACTTTGGACTTTAATGACACATGGTTTCAAAGCACTTATTCCAGAGAGTGCTGGAAACAAGAAAAAAGGCTTTGTATTAGTTGCAGCAATTGGATTATTACAAACAACAGGAACGATGGGATTTCTAAATCTTTCGATGGCAGCTGGAGTTTCGTCGTCGATGTCTTCCATTATTTTGTTTACAAATCCCTTATGGTTAGCCATTATGGCCCATTTTCTGTTAAATGATAAATTAAATCGCTGGAAAGTTATTTCACTCGTTTTGGGAATTTCTGGAGTCATTATTTGTTTAGGATTAGACAGTAGTGGCGTAGGGATTGGCTTATTCTTCGCCTTGCTTGGCTCATTGTGCTGGTCGGTTAATACCGTCATTACTAAAAAAGTTCCGTTTGATAAAGGTCCGTGGTTGTTTACAGCTTGGCAACTTTTTCTAGGCGGCATATTTATGTTGATTTTAGCCGGATTTATGCATGAAAACTATGATCCCATGAATATTAGCGCATGGGGATGGATCTGGTTCGTATGGTTGATTATTCCCGCAAGTGTCGGTTCGTTCGGCCTTTGGTTTTACAGTTTACGACAAAAAGGTGCTACAACAACGAGTGGCTATCTGTTCCTAGTCCCACTTTTCTCCACGATTTTTTCAGTGCTTGGTTTGCATGATAAATTTTCAATTCAATTGGTAGTAGGCGGTTTATTAGTTGTTTTATCACTATTCTTTTTAAATAAAAAATCGACATCACCCAGATAAAACCGATATTTTTCGAAAGTTGTACATAGCTTCAACTATAGAATTAGCTTGGATAGCTCTAACTATGAAATATTATTAATAGGAGGTAACAAGAATGGTTGGCAAAGTTGGTATTAACGGATTTGGTCGGATTGGTAGATTAGCATTTCGACGTGCACAAAATGTTGCTGGTGTTCAAATTGTTCAAGTGAACGATTAACTGATCCAGCAATGCTTGCTCATCTACTCAAGTATGATTCAACACAGGGACGATTTAATGGCACGATTGAGGTCAAAGAAGATGGTTTCTTAGTGGATGGCAGGTTTGTCAAAGTTACACAAGAAAAAGATCCAGAAAAAATTGACTGGGCGAGTTCTGGTGTTGATATAGTGCTTGAAGCTACTGGCTTTTTTGCTACTCGAAAAAAAGCAGAAAAACATCTGCATAAAAATGGTGGTGCTAAGAAAGTTATTATTACTGCTCCTGGTGGTAATGATGTCAAAACGATCGTATATAACGTCAATCACGAGACTTTAACTGGTGAAGAAACTGTCATTTCTCCAGGGTCATGTACCACAAATTGTCTAGCACCGATGGCAAATGTTTTGAACAAACAATTTGGTATTGAAGTTGGAACTATGACGACAATTCACAGTTATACAAGTGATCAAATGTTACTTGATGGTCCACATCGGGTGCCGCTAAGGCGATTGGGTTAGTTTTACCAGAGTTAAAGGGTAAGTTGCAAGGTCATGCCCAACGTGTGGCGACCCCAACTGGTTCTTTAGCAGAACTAGTTACGATCTTGGATAAAAAAGTGACGGTGCAACAAGTGAATGATGCTATGAAAGCGGCCGTAAATGAAAGCTTTGCGTATAACGAAGACGAAATTGTTTCTAGTGACATTGTCGGTGATACCCACGGATCTATTTTTGATGCGACACAAACTGAAATAACAGCATCTGGCGATTATCAGTTGGTCAAAACAGTTGCTTGGTACGATAACGAAATGTCATTTACAGCACAGTTGATTCGTACTTTAGAATATTTTGCACAGATCGCTAAATAAAATGTAAGGAGAGATAACCATGAAAGTTGCAATTGGATCGGATAAAAAAGGCTTTGTTTTAAAAGAGTTGGTAAAAAAATATTTATTGAATCACAGTTATCAAGTCATTGACGTTAGTGAAAAACCAGCAGATGATTTTGTTGATTCCTCGCTTGCAGTCACTAAAGAAGTTTTGAATGGTGATGCTGATAAGGCTGTGATGTTTGATGAATATGGTGTGGGTTCTGCGTTGGCAAGCAGCAAGGTAAAAGGTATGGTAACGGCAAACGTGGTCGAAGAAAATACAGCTCATATGACGGCTATGCACAATGGTGCAAAAGCGATTGCGATTGGTAGCGGCGTGGTTGGTGAAAAGCTAGCATGTAACATTGTTCAGTACTATTTGGATACAGAGTATGCGGGTGGCCGTCATCAGGTACGGTTAGATATGCTGAATAAAATGATCTAGAAAATACAATAGGCATAAAACGAGAAACAATAGTTCACAAATAGAATCAATTCAAGAGTCAAGATTAACTTCAAGGAGGGTATTACGCATGATTATTTCAATTGGCAATGATCACATTGTGACTCAAACAAAAATTCAATTATCAAATTTTTTAAAGGCAAACGGTTATGCGGTTATTGATGAAGGAACTTATGATACAACCCGGACCCACTACCCAATTTACGGCAAACGTGTGGCTGAAGATGTTGCTGATGGGCGAGCAGACTTAGGTGTTGTCCTCTGTGGAACTGGCATTGGAATTCAGGTAGCAGCAGATAAAAACGAAGGGATTCGGGCAGCGTTAGCACCAAATCTGGTTGCCGCAAAGTATGCAAAAGAAGAGCTAAATGCCAATGTAATCGGCTTTGGCGGTGCCACAGTTGGCGAGCATCTTTGTGAAGATATTGTTTCGGTATTTTTGAATTCAGAGTATAAGCCAACTCCTGAGAATAAAAAATTAATCGATAAAATTGATCATATCGCGACACCAAATCCAGATCAAAAAGATAACCCTCATTTCCTTGATGAAGAAACTGAAAAATGGGCGGAAGGCGTTTATCACGATTAATAGAAACGAGGAGAAAATAACATGGCTGATATAGAAAAGAAAACATTATCCACAGAAGAAAAGAACGATATCGATACAGCTGAAGAATTACACCAACAAATGATCAAAGAGCAATTGGCCGAATTTCCAGTTACTAGAGCCTAATGTAGCTGTTACAAGCTAAAGGTTGAAACTACAAAAAC
>NZ_DOEM01000007.1:112493-158328 GCF_003533255.1 Pediococcus sp. | reverse complement strand
CAGATTCTTGACCTAAATCCAGTCAACCACATCCCCCGTTGCATAGACACCAGCCACGTTAGTTTGCAGGTGATCGTCCACTTCAATACCATGGGCATTAGTTGCAATGCCAAGCGTTTCAAGGCCACTTCCGGTTAAATTAGGAAGACGGCCGCTAGCGTCAACGATGTAATCACTGGCCAATTCAAATTGGTTGGGTCCGTGTAAAACTAGCCCAGCTTCCGTTTTCTCGACTGCATCGACTTGTTGATCATAGAAAAATTTAACTCCCCGACGGCGTAAATCTGCTACCAAACGTTTGACGTACGGCTGATAAAAGTGCCGCAACGGTTGATGACTGTCTACAACCACGTTCACAGAAGCACCAACGGCATTGGCAATGGATGCAAATTCCATCCCCACATAACCTGCGCCAATAATGGTTAGTTGTTTTGGCATTTGAGGTAAAGATAAGAAGTCTGTGCTGTCATGCAGATATTCTTTTCCTGGAATATCCAAACGATGGGGATGCTGACCTAGTGCTAATACAATTTTTTGGGCGTGATAATTGGTGTCGCCAACTTTAACCGTTTTGGCATCCACAAGGGTAGCGTGTCCCACAATGACTTGAACGCCACCGTCAACTAATTTCTGTTTGTTGCTTTCGGCTAATTTGCCAATGACTTCGTGTTTATGCGCCATCAAGTCGGGCCAATTTATTTTTGGCACGCTGTCAAAGCCGCGACCCTGTAATTGTTCAATAGTTCGAACTAATTCAACAGGCTTATCCAACGTGATTTTTGCGTTACAGCCTCGATTAGTACAAACGCCGCCAAACAGGCCTTCTTCAATAACGGCTACTTTTAATCCGGCCTGGCTCATCGGAATTGCCCCATTCCAAGCACCTTGCCCGCTGCCAATAAATAAAACGTCAAACATGTGGATCAGCTCCTCTATCATTTATATTGTAGATTCAAATTAACACTTCCCCAAAACACAAGCAATTGAAACGCTTTCTTTCACGATACAATTGTGGGAGGCTATGCAAAGAACCATAAAACTGTAATAATGATGAAGGCGTTAATACGCACAGAATAAATTAGAAAACAGGAGAAAATATGAAAAAAACCGCACTTTCAGTTATCGGGATTTTGGTCATTGCTGTAACCTTAGTTGGTTGTGGCAATAAATCTAGTCAAACGGCAGATAAAAATCATTTAACTGCCAAACAACGTTCTGCAAAGCTTATAAACCGCAAAGAAACTATCTGGCGAGAAACTGCACTGATGCAGTCAAACGTCGACAGAAAAGGTAAATTAACGGCACTGAAAACGAAAAAGCTGACGGGTGCGGCGAGTTCGAATTTAGTTTGGACGACACATAACGGCCAGTTTTCGAGTGGGTATACAAAGACCAACTATGCGACAATTAAGAAAATGATTACTAAAAATGCGACGACTAGTAGTGATTATAAGACGAAGTTGTTTACGATTAAGCAACTGAACGATACGTTGAAGGAAGCAAAAGCATCGATTCGAATTCACAAATATAGTGATTTAGTTTATTTGAAATCAAATAAGGTTGCTGGTGGTCAGAGTGTTGGTTTTATTGCGAGTGATCACAAGCTGTATGGATTGCAACTTTCTTATGTTTATTCAGCAACGCAGGCCAATTCTCCAACCGATCGGGCCTATATTCTCAGCGATCAAGGGTATCAAACACCTAAAAAGCATGTGAATATCAGTTCGCTAACGGGACGATGGGGAAACAGTGATACGACAGATCAACTGATTGTTCGTAAGCATTGGATTTATCAAGTCAGTCAAACTGGCGTGCATAGCACCTATACCCGGCTAAAGTTACAGGACTTGAGTAAGATTACCACAGCCGATTTATATAGTAGCGCTACTTTTAATTATGCTCAAATTCAGGCGCTAAAAGTTGGTTATGCAATGCCACGAGCGACAACTATTGCTGGTAGCGATAAGACGTACACGTATTTAGTCTTGAACAAAAAGACCCTTGTCAGAATTGGCGAAGGCTCGTTCCAACGTTATACCAAACTAACGGCAGATCCGACCACCACTGATTTACCAGAAAAAGTGTTGCAAATATTTAATGAATTAGATGGTCAGGGTGGCACTCAGATTGCGGAAACGATGACGGCCATGGGGAATAATTCGTACACAATTGGCCTTGTGGATAACATGGATCGGTTGACCAAAATTTCGCTTCAACAAAATACAACGATTAAAACGGCAACGGTAAGTAACGGAAAAATTACGATTAAAAATGAGTGATGGGTTCTGTTGCCAGTTTCAATTTTCTCAGGGAAACCAACCCCTGATATGATATAATGACAGCACTAAATTAAGAAATGAGATGATGTTTTATGGCAATTGTAATTACTTATAGTCATGCGGCGGAGGTACGGATAGCCTAGACTTATCTAAACCTCCATGATTTTACGGAGGAATACAATTTATTGAGTAAAACACAATTAAAAGCTTTTGGATTAACCTCAGCTCTTGAGGAACAAGCAACCAATTCGGGACTTGCTTTAGGCCGGATAACTGGTCAAAATCGGACTCTATACGATGTGATGACTGAGCAAGGCTCACGGCAGGCATCAGTTTCAGGGCGGTTGAACAACGTAGCCATTGATGCTCAAGATTATCCGGCAGTCGGGACTGGATCTTGCTTCGAACCCTGGGATCAGTAGCGGATACTGCTGTGATTGAACGTGTCATGCTGCGACGTAGTCTGTTTTTTCGGAAGGCAGCGGGCCGCAAAACAACCGCACAAATTGTGGCAGCGAATGTTGATACGATTTTTATTTGCATGGCCCTGGATGCCAATTATAATTTAAAACGGCTGGAACGTTATTTAGTTGTTGCTTGGGACAGTGGGGCCACACCGGTGGTTGTTTTAACGAAAGCAGATTTGGCTTCGAATTTGGACCAACAGATTGCCGACGTTGCTGAAATGGCAGCAGGGGACAATGTGGTCTTTTGTTCCGCAACTGATGAGAGTTGGCGAAAAATTACTGACTATGTGCAACCAGGTAAGACGGTCGCCTTTATTGGATCATCAGGCGTGGGCAAAACCACTTTAATTAATCAGTTGATGGGACGAAATGTGGGTGCAACGCAAGCGGTGCGAGGTAGTGATGCCCATGGTCGTCATACGACAACTGGTCGCGAATTGCTGGTGCTACCTGAGGGTGGACTCGTGATTGATACACCAGGAATGCGAGAACTCTCGTTGCTAAATGGCAACTTTGACGCAACTTTTGATGATATTAAACAGTTGGCTCAGCAGTGTCGGTTTAATGACTGTACACACACACAAGAACCAGGATGTGCCGTTCAAGCAGCTATCCAAGCCGGTTCGTTGAGTGAAGATCGGTTGGATAATTATCGTGCGCTTTTAAATGAGGCCACAACTAATCAAAATTTGCGCGGGAAAGCTCGTGAAAATGCTAAAGTGGAGCGAATGTTTGGAAGTAAAAAACAAATGAAAGCTATCATTAAGGCAAGAAGAAAGAATCGCCGTTAATTAAACTAATGAAGTTTCGTGGAAAAGTACTTTTCTGCGGAACTTTTTTTAACGTCGATCGAATTCCGTATAATGCATGTGATAGTCGTGAATTGTTTAAAAAAATTCGTGCGACGTTTGATGATAAAACTGTAGTAGCAAGGCAGTAAATTTGAATTTTAAATGTTTGTACATGGTTATTAGAATTGTTAATCTAACCTTATATACATTATTGATTGAACTTGAGGAGTGAAGACTATGAAAGCTTGGGTTATTAAAAGTTCTAAATTTACAGAGATTGATCAGTTACAGTTGCTTGAAGTGGCGAGGCCGCAACCTCATGAAAAAGAATTGCTTGTGCGAGTTCATGATGTGGGATTGAATCCAGTTGATTACAAGTTAATCGAACATCAGCCTGGCAGCTGGCTCTACCCCCATATTTTGGGTTTAGATGTCGCGGGTGAGGTCGTTGAAATTGGGAAACAAGTAGATAAATTTAAAAAGGGAGATCGTGTTTTTTATCATGGGGATTTGACGGAGTCCGGTGGTTTTGCGGAATTTGGCACTGTTAAAAGTGACGTAGTGGCCAAAATGCCAGATAAATTAACTTATCCACAAGCGGCAGCTTTGTTATGTAGTGCAATGACCGCTTATCAAGCCATCTTTAGAAAGGCCAATTTAGAAAATCGACACACAGTATTAATTCATGCGGGAGCAGGAGGTGTGGGTGGTATCGCAATTCAGTTGGCAAAAATAGCAGGACTAAGAGTATTTACAACGGTTTCAAAGCAAAAAAAAGATTTTGTTGCACACCTGCATCCGGATGCAATTATTGATTATCGAACTCAAAATGTTACTGAGCAGATTCAAAGATTGACAAATGGGCTGGGGGTAGATCTAATTATTAACACAATTGGTGCCGAGGCAGCCACTCAGGACCTAAAACGATTAGCGTATAATGGCGCACTTATAGCTATCGATGGGCAACCAAACTTAACTACCGATTATGCCAAATTAGGTTTAGGCGTTTTTAGCGTTAATTTGGGTGGCGCTCATCAAAGCCATAATACCCAACAAAGGCATGACTTGGCTGTTATGGCAACTCAGTTGGGCGAATTAGTAGTGAAAGAAAAGTTGGATCCATTAATTAATCAGGAAATTTCCTATCGCGACATCCCAAAAGGATTACAAATGATAAAGGATCACAAAGTTACAGGGAAAATTGTGGCCAAGTTTATGTAATATCTCTAATATTTTTAGTCCGTACGAGGCCGTAGGTTAATAACAAAATATTGTCTAGAAAACAAGTTTTTGTGATGCATATAGAGGTATAAGACGACTACAAAAAAATTTGAGGTTGACAGTGAATTTATAGTTCGGAAGTGGGAAAAGGTGGCACCTATGTGATTTTTCCTTATGATATTCGCGAGTTATTTGGCAAAGGACGTCTAAAAGTTCATGCGACGTTTGACGGCGAAGCCTATGACGGGAGCATCGTCAATATGGGTATCAAAAATGTAGATGGTTCGATTGGTTATATTTTGGGAATTCGTAAAGATATTCGGCAAAAGATTTCTAAATCCGTTGGTGATAAAGTACATCTGACAGTGAGTGTGATAATTTAAGTAGGACTAGAGGCAGGTCGTTTGCTTCAGAAATGAGCTCATGTCATAATAGGCGTAAGAAATAAACTTATTGTCAGCATAAGATTGTGGTTTGAAACGACGAAATACCATTAGGAGGAATTACTATGAACAAGATGATATTTGTGAATTTGCCCGTAACTGACATGCAACGATCAATCAAGTTTTACGAAGCGCTGGGATTTAAAAAGAATGAAGATTTTTCTGATGCAAACGGAACCGGAATGATGTGGGATGACAATATTTGGGTTATGTTGTTGACGCATGAGTTCTATCAACAATTTTTACGTGGCCAGTTAGTTGCCGATACACAGGCAGTCAGTGGGTCAATGACGGCGTTCAGCATGGATAGTATTGAAGAAGTGAAAAAATTTGCTCAAACTGCGAAGGAAAATGGCGGTGATTTTTATCACGTGGAATTAGGAATGTCTGAAGAACAGATGTATGAACTAGAAGTAAAAGATCCGGATGGCAATATTTTATCGGCGGCATGGATGGCTATGTAACTTGCAAGTTAATGTGGTTATGTTTGCTAGAAGCTAGCCGAAATTTACGGTATACTTACAGCAAACTGAAAACAAGGAGCTAGGATTATGGAAACTTTTACAGAATTTATTGACACGATTGATAATTCTGATCACCAATCCCGTGTGCGCGAAGTTTTGCAGTGGGTTAGCGATACTTTTCCACAGCTTGAAAAACGAATTGCTTGGAATCAACCCATGTTTACAGATCATGGAACCTTTATTATCGGGTTCAGTGTTTCAAAAAAACATCTGGCCTTTACACCAGAAGAGGCAGGAATCAGTCATTTTGAAGATGATCTTAAAGCAGCTAATATTGATCATACAAAAGGTATTGTCCGGATGCCTTGGGACCAACCGTTTAATTATGAACTATTGAAGCAAATGATTGAATTTAACATTCATGATAAAGCGGCCATTGAGACGTTTTGGCGGCCTGCAAAACGTTAATAAAAATACATCCACAGCCTCATGTTGTGGATGTATTTTTTGATTAGTGAGTATTTCTGTACCAATGAAAACTAAATACGATGATAAAGATTAATGGGCCTAAAAGACTGTAAATTAAGTGAATCATAATACTGAAATAGAGACTATCGGAGTCACTTTCTGAAGAGTTAAGAGCGTCGTCCGTCGTATCAGCATTAACAGCACCCCATTTGTCTCTTTGATGATTGTACTTATAATCAGCTAAGCGATTCTTTGCACCGAGTTGTTGCACAGAAAGATCTGGTCCAACTAATAGTTTAGAAAAGCGCATTAAATAAAATTGACAAAACCAAGAAACCACTAACCAGATCATGAACCAATTGATTGTGAAATGATATTTAAAATTATTATCTGCGCTAAAAAAATAGATGAGTAGGACTGTAAAGACGGTTTGAGTAATCATACGAGTGATATAACGAAAGGTTTTCATCTTAATCTCTCCAGCAAATTTTTTTCTAAAGAAAGCATAGCGCAAATTAATCGGAAAATCATTAGAAATAATTTTAGCCCGAGTTAAAATGTTTGCTCTCTGTTTGTTGCTTGGCTAGAATGACTAGGTGTCAAATTTTTGATAAAAATAAGAAACTCAGGAGATTTAAATTATGGCAAAAACATGGATGATTACAGGAACTTCAAGTGGATTTGGAAAAGAGCTTGCAAAGATTGTTGCGCAGGCTACCGGGACTAATCTCGTTGCGGCGGCACGAAAGCTAGCAGATTTAGACTATCTTGATGCCTATGATCATGGACAGATTGAAAAAGTGTTAGTAGATGTTGTGGATGCTGACCAAATTAAAGCTGCTGCAAAACAAGCACTTCAGCGGTTCGGTAACATTGATGTTTTAGTGAATAATGCTGGCATTGGTTATTTCTCAACGATTGAAGAAAGTGATATGGCGCAAGTTCGTCATATGTTTGAAGTGAATTTCTTTGGCCTAGCAAACATGACTGAAGCACTTTTACCTAATTTCCGGAAACAGAAGAGTGGAACAATTGTGAACATTTCTTCAGCATTGGCGTTAACAACCTTACCCACAATGGGTTATTACAGTGCTACAAAATACGCTGTTGAAGGTTATTCTGATACTTTACGTCAAGAGGTTGCTGATTTAGGAATCAAGGTCTTTACGGTTGAGCCAAGTGGCGCCCGGACAAACTGGTCTGGAAGTTCTTCTAAGAAAGTCGTCCCAACAATTGGTGACTACGCTAAGTTCAAAGAATCCGTTGAAACGACTGACCAATCTGTCACGGACGCACCTGGAGATCCAGCGATGATTGCCAAGATTATTTTTGACCAAGTTAGTGCTGGCAAAGATTTGCCAAAGCATTTACCACTTGGCGAGTTTGCATATGAGGCCGGGTTAAAGGACTTGACTAACTTAGAGACAGAAATTAAGTCCCGTCATGAGTTGTCTTTATCGGCAGATCGAAAATAGATAGAATCATTTAGTATCATGAAAGTGAGCGCGAACCAAAGCATTTAATTGGTTCGCGCTTTTTTTAAAAGTGGAATAGCATCTGCAAGAGTTGGCAAAACGGCGACCGCCTTCTCTTGAATAGTTGGCTGAGGCTTGATCCAATCTGGTACCAATACGACATCTAAACCGGCATTGACTGCTGAGAGGACACCGCTGGTAGAATCTTCAAAAACGACCGTCCCTGTTTTGTCAGCGTGGGTTCTTTGTAACGCATACAAGTAAACGTCGGGAGCTGGTTTATTATGCGGAACTTCATCACCACTAATAAAGTCAGTAAAGTACTGGTCAATTTTAGTGATCTTAGTTGTTTGTATGATAGTGTCTTTGGCGGCCGAAGAAGTCACGTAACATCTTTTATGCGTTTGGTTCAAAAATTTTAAGAGTTCAATGGCACCTTTTTTGACCTGAACTTCACCCTGTTGAAGTCGCCGATTATATAGGCTCATAGCTTCGTCAAAAACGCGTTTTCCTAAATCTGCACTGCCAACAAGTTTGGTTAGTTTTTGGATGGTGACGGGAAATCCTTTGGCGATGTAGGCGACGTGATCCTCTTTTGTGAAGGGGATGCCGTAGTTTTCGAGCACGTCTCTGCGGGTTTCAAAATATAATTTTTCGGTATCTAGCAGGAGACCGTCCATGTCAAAAAAGATGTTGCTTTTATGATTTAACAACTTTCAGTCACTTCCCTTCATTTAAACCATTTAGTAACCATTTAACTTTATATCGGTAGTCGGTGACTAGTTGTTCTGGGGTCCAGTCATTTACAGAAGCATCGATCAGCGTTTCGATTACCAAATGCATGACAAAGTATAAAAAGCTTTTGGCCTCTTCATCAGATTCAATCTGGAAATCATTGGCACTTAAAATCGTTTTCCAAGCTTCAAAACCATGAGTTTCTGGGAGGCGATGAGAAAATAGGGCACTGTTTTGGGTGAGTAACTGAATTTGGCGTTGCGCAGAGCTTCCTTTTTCTAAGGTGACACTAGCGAGAAGAAAAGTTTCGATTCCTTCAAAGAAGTGGTCCTGATGTTTCATAATAGCTTGAATAATTGTCCCGTGAATTGTACTCGCATAATAAGTAATTAAATAATGGTAGGCATCTTGCAAATCTTCAAAATATTTGTAAAAAATACCGCGTGACATACCTAATGCCGTCACGATTTGGCTCACTTTGACCTGACTGACAGGTTGGTCTGTAAAAACAGTGAGTAAAATTTGGCGAATTGCTTCCTGACGGTTATCAGGGAGATTATTAAATGTTTTTTGGGGCATCCTCTGGCTCCCTTCATGAACTTGTTTACTGAAATTATAGCATAATTTAAATTTAATGGTGACAAAATGTCACCGGTGCACTATAGTTATTTTTGTAAGTAAAAACTGGAAGGGGACTTGATTCATGTTTTTAGCATGGAAAGAAATGCGATACGCCAAACTGCGGTATGCGCTGATTATTGGCATTATGATTCTGGTGGCCTATGTGGTTTTTATGTTGTCAGGACTGGCAAGTGGCTTGGCAAACGGCAACAAAAAAGCAATTTCAGATTGGGGCTCAAGTACGATTGTGCTGTCTGCAGATAGTAACAAGGTGGCAAGTGCTTCGGTATTGAAACGTGCCGATCTTAACCGCGCGAAAACGGCAAACACGAATAAGGCGGCAGTGGGACTATTTGCAACGGCTGCTCAAAAGAGTGGCAGTAAAACCAAAACTAACGTGGCCATTTTTGGGGCTCAAAAGAGGAGCTTTGTGGTCCCAAAAATTATAAAAGGGCGATTGTATCAAAATGCTCACGAAATAATTATTTCAAAAAACTTAAGTGATGAGGGCTATCATATTGGCGATCAAATCAAACTTGCTAGCATGACCCACAAGTTTAAGATTGTCGGCATTACCAAAGCCACAACGTATAGTGTGGAACCCGTAATTTATCTCAATTTGGATGCGTTTACCACGTTGAAATACGGGTCGCAACCATTTAGTAGTGCTTCGCAAAAACCAATTAGTTTAATTGCGATTAAGCATAAAACACCGAAACAAGTGACCGTCACTACCGGCACTTCGGATACAAAGGTCGCTAAAATGAGTACTGCGACATTAATTCAGAATTTGCCTGGATTTTCGGCTGAAAAAATTACACTTAATACGATGATCGATTTTCTGTTTATCGTAGTGGCGGCCATCGTGGGCATTTTTCTGTATGTGATGACATTGCAGAAAACCGTTTTGTTTGGTGTTTTGAAGGCCCAAGGTGTGCGAACTCGTTACTTGGTGGGCACAATTGTGAGTCAGTCCTTCATTGTTGGGGCGGCTGGCGTGATCCTTGCATTTATTTTGGGATATCTGACAAGTTTGATTCTTCCAGAAGCAATGCCGTTTACCATTGATGGGATGCAGTGGCTTTCTGACGGCTTGATTCTTATTCTAGTCTCGATAGTTGGTGGGCTATTCTCCATTCGAACGGTCACTAAGGTTGATCCGATTAATGCGATTGGAGGCGAATAGATATGGATGCAGTTTTAGAAATGACAAACATTCAAAAAAAGTTTGGGACGGGCCACACCGAGTTTGATGCGCTAACGGATGTGAATTTCTCGATTAATGCCGGTCAGTTTGTGAGTATTGTGGGTCCTTCTGGATCTGGGAAAAGCACTTTTTTGACCATTGCAGGCGGTTTACAACGGCAAACTTTCGGAGAAATTTTGATTAACCACACCGATATCAGCAAATTAAATGAGAAAGAACGAACCCAAATTCGGTTTGATCAATTAGGCTTTATTTTACAAAGTTCCAATTTAATTCCGTTTTTAAAGGTGAGCGAGCAATTTGCCTTGGTGGAAAAACTTGCTAAAAAATCCTTGCAAGAACGAGTGGATATGTTGCTTAAGTCGCTTGATATTGAGAATTTGAAGGCGAAATATCCTAAAGAATTATCAGGTGGTGAACGGCAACGGGTGGCAATTGCCCGAGCTTTGTGTAACGATCCCAGTGTGATTTTGGCGGATGAACCGACTGCCAGTTTAGATTCCAAACACGCGTTTGAAGTTGTGAAGATTTTGGCGCGGGAAGCACATGACCAAAACAAAGCCATTATCATGGTGACGCATGATGAGCGAATGACGAAGTGGAGTGACCAAGTTTATCAAATTGAAGATGGCCGCCTTTCGTTAGCAGAGTAAATGGCTTTAAATTTTTTCATAAAAACGAGAACAAATATTGGTTTTTTTGATTTCGGTCCGTTATACTTACTAATAGTAAATAAGAAAAGAGGAATTTTTATGTCAACAACAGTTGGATTAATTGTAGGAAGTTTACGTAAGGGTTCATATACCAAAGCCGTTGCAGAACAAGCAGCTGCATTATTGCCTGAGGATTATACCGTTAAAAATATTAATATCGGTGACCTAGATCTTTACAATCAAGATTTAGATGATGAAAACCAAGTTCCTGAAAGCTGGAAGAAGTTCCGTGAAGACATGCAAAGTGTTGATGCAGTGATCTTTGCAACTCCTGAATATAACCGTTCTGTACCCGGCGTCTTAAAGAATGCGATTGATGTGGGTTCACGTCCTTATGGGGCTAGCGTTTGGGACAAGAAACCAGCCATTATCTTGAGTGTTTCGCCAGGTGCTATTAGTGGATTTGGCGCAAACCATCACTTGCGTCAATCATTGGTTTTCTTGAACATGCCAGTTGTACAACAACCAGAAGTTTACTTGGGTAATGTGACAAATATCTTAGATGATAACTTGAAGATTACAAACAAGGGAACGATCGGCTTCTTACAAAGTGCAATGGATACATTTGTTGACTTAATTAATCGATTTAAAGACTAAAAAATATTGAATTGGCAGTCGTCAAACCAGAAAATTGGTTTGAGGCTGCCAATTTTGTGTTTATACCGAAACATGTGCGTAAAGTTGAAAAGATTACATCAAAATTATCAAAAGCGAATACATTGTGTGCATATTTGTATACAAACGATTCAAAACTTGATATACTACTTATATAGTGATGAAGGGGGATCAGGAATATGGCAAAGAGTACAATTAGTATTCGTGTCGACGAAAATCTAAAAAAAGATACGGAAAAAACATTAGACGATATGGGAATGACTATCACAACGGCGTTTACGATTTTTGCAAAAACTTTAGTAAAAGAACAACGCTTTCCATTTGAAATTACAAATGATCCATTCTATAGTCGAGCAAATCAGGAATATCTTGCTAAGGTAATTAAGGATATGGAAGAAAATGGTGGAACCAGCCATGAGTTGATCGATGATTAAATCATGGTATGGAGATGCATGGAACGATTACGTAAAATGGCAAACAGAAGATAAAAAGGCTTTAAAAAAAGATTAATAGCTTAATTAAAGATATTGAAAGACATGGTTCTAAAGGACTTGGTAAATCAGAAATACTAAAATCTAATTATTCAGGTTGGTATAGCAAAAAATTAGACAAGAAGAATCGGTTAGTTTATAAAATAAAAGACAATATTTTGTATATAGCTGAGTGTAAAAATCATTACAACGGATAGCCATGCTGTCCGCTTTTTCATTTGTAGATTTTTACGGCAATGGAGATCCTTTTACTAATCGTCTCAATGCACTCACTTTTTTAGGACAGTTCCTTGCGGCAGTTCTAACTATATAAATCCGCCTAGCGTGGGACTTCATCCCCCTGACGGCACCTTTATATAGTTAGAACTAAGCACCGCAATCCACTCACTCTTTCTAGGACAGTTCCTTGCGGCAGCTCTAACTATATAAATCCGCCTAACGTGGGACTTCATCCCCCTGACGGCGCCTTTATATAGTTAGAACTAAACGCCGCAATCCACTCACTTTTTCTAAAAAGTACCCCGGTTTTGCGAACATACACAAATGGCCAGCTCCTGGCACCTCAATCATTCTCTTTTCCGGTGCCTGCACTCGCTCAAAATACATTCTTGTGGCTTGCATTGGCGTTATCGGATCGTGCTCTCCCTGGAAAACATAAAACGGGATCGTTATCTTTGTTAAAAGACGGTCATAATCAAAAGTGTCCAGTTCCACATGCAAACTGCGATATGAGGCAAGCATTCCTTTGCAAAATGCCATATAATCTCGAACACCATAATGAGGACACCGCAAAATATTAGGGATGAACAAATTAGTTACCATATTTGCCACATCCGTTTTTTGCAATGCTGAAAAGATATTAAATTCACTAATTTGTTTTGCCGACCACGACTGCGCATCAAAAGGAAACTTCTGTAACCAGTTTTTACTTAAAACATGGTTTCCTGTTTCAAACAATGCTTGGTTAAAAGCATACTGATGCGACTTGCTGGTCATCTGTTCGGTTCCTATATAAGCTGCGTACAAAGGCTCGGCTTGTTGCACCATCAAGTTTGCAATGATGCTGCCAATTGAGCTACCCAGTAATATAACAGGGACATTTGGAAGTATTTCTTTAATTTTTTTGGTGAGCAGAATGCCATCGTCTACTAACGTTTGTAAATTTTTGGGGACAGCCGGTTGCTTGCGATAAGTTTTTCCAGCACCACGTTGATCCCAATGAACCACTGTGAATTCTGTGGAAAAAAGCTGAGTAGCCTTAGTAAACATTGAATACGTTGAAGCAGGGCCCCCGTGAATGATTAATAAAACAGGATTAGTTTTGGATTGACCAAGAATTGTGATCCACTGTTGAATGCCATTCAGTTGTACATAACCTTGGTAAGAAATTCCTGAAGGATTAGAATTTTCTACGTTGTGTAAAAATAGTGCCAAAATATCACCTCCATTTATATAGAAGATATGTTTACCCTTAGCTTAAAAAGGTGGTGGAAACTTTGCAATGAAAATGAATCCGATTACTAAAATTTGGCGTAGCGTTCTGATTGACAACAAATATTCAAATCGATATAGTTAGCTATCGTTAATAGATGCAGATTATTTGAAAATAAAACTAATAAATGAGGAGATCAAACATGGCATATCCACAACTTGATTTACAAAACGCAAAGGGACCTAAAGCAACAATTCAAACAAATCATGGTGATATTGTAGTTCAACTTTTCCCAGAGCAAGCACCCAAAGCAGTTGAAAACTTTGTTGCATTAGCTCAACAAGGTTACTATGACGGCATTATTTTTCATCGCGTGATTCCTGATTTCATGATTCAGGGTGGCGATCCTACTGGAACTGGTGCTGGTGGTCAGAGCAGTTTTGGACATGAATTTGAGGATGAATTTTCTAATGAAGTCTTTAATATGAAGGGCGCTCTTTCAATGGCTAATGCCGGCCCTAACACTAATGGTAGTCAGTTCTTCATCGTTTCAAATGAGCATGTACAAGCAGACATGCTTGGAAGCATGGCACAAGCTGGTTATCCAAGCGAAGTGATTGAAGCTTACAAACAGGGTGGCACACCATGGTTAGACCACCGTCATACTGTTTTCGGTCAAGTGGAAACAGGAATGGACGTTGTTGAAGAGATCAGCAATGTTGCCCGTGATATGCAAGATAAGCCTGATAAAGATGTGACGATCAAGACTATCGTGATTGAAGAACAAAAATAAATGAAACTAACGTAATGCTTGGAGAAACTCTAACATTACGTTTTTTTGATTTTAATAGAATAGAAAGAGGTCAAATTAAAATGGAAATCAGGGAATTAATTCAGCGTTCAACCAAGATTCGGGATGCCTATCACGCTTTAGAAATGAAACAGGACGGAAAGCCATGGACGTCCGAACAAGATGCTTTAGCATTTTTAAGCGATGCCGGTTTGGTTGGCAGACTGGTGATGGACAATCAAGGTAGTTGGCCTGATTCGGATCAAAACTACAAACTTGATGCAAAAATTGCGGAGTGTATGTGGTGGTTAAGTAGTCTGGCTGAAGAAAATCAGGTTGATTTGGAAAAGAGCTTAGATAATTTTTTAGGAGACCGTGAAAAGCATTTGAAAAGTTAAGATGAACTATCGAAGGGATGGCAGAAACCATTTCTTTTTTTATGGAAACATAGAACTGTAACGGGTTTAATTGAATGCAGGAGTAAAAATCAGATAAATAATCAGAAAATAAGTTTATTATGGTTATATAACTGATATAATTGACTCTGTTATCGATACGGTGGAGGTAGTGTGATATGAATTACAAGGTAATTGCATGGGGATTAGGCGCCCTGATACTGATCGTTCTATTTATATTCTATTTAGCTTATTCGAAATATGCACGTCAAAAAGTTGCGCGTCATGCAGTCAATGGATTGGAACGAGTGATCAAACGTACTCGAGTTATTTTAATTATTTTAATTTTGGTGCTGGCTGGTGATATTGGTTATGGAAAATTCGCACCGCATAGTAGTATGGCATCAGGTAATTTAGTTTCACGGACAGGCAAAGCGGTAGAGGGTTTAAAAACCAAGATTTTTGGAAATTCTGAATCCGAATCAGTTGCGAAGGTTAAGAAAGCAGAAAAAGCTGAAAAAGAAAAGAAGGCTTCTTCTGAAAAAAAGAGCCATGCAATGACTGGCGAAAAGGCAACAGAAATTGTCAAAAATTACTACGCTAAAAATGGTACGGAACAAGATGTTGAAAAGTACAGCTTTATTAAGTCTAAAACGAGCACTGTTTCTAACCAAAAGGTCTATGAAGTCGGGGCTTACAAGACTGAGAATGGCAAGTTAGTTCAGATTCATGACTTCGAGGTTAACCTAAAAGGTAAGTTTGATTTACTCTATTAATATTACAATTTAGTAACAGTGTTAATGAAAAAATCAATGAAAACGATTAAAACCGCCGTTTTGGCTTATTGAAGCATTAATTATAGCCAAAAAAGTATTGAATTGTCTTAAGTAATGAGGTCCACTGCAAGGTGGAAGCAGGTTAATTATTAGTACATAACGTTGTAATTATGTGATTGATCTACGGACACAATATAAGTTAATTATTTTCAGGAGGGGTTTCATATGACAAAGAAGAATACATTTAAGTCAGTATTATATGCTGGCGCCGCAATTGCTGCATTGAGCTTAGGTACTGCAACTGCAACAAATGTACATGCTGATACAACAGCACCTGCAAATGCTGCATCAACTAGAGTGCACAATCAAGTGCATCAACTGTTTCAGCTGCACAAGACAAGGTTACATCAGCTGCATCTGACAAGGGTGCTGCACAACAAGGTGTTTCTGATGCTTCATCAGCTGTAACATCAGCTACATCAGCTGCATCTGATTCTGCTAAGACAGCTTCAGACGCTAAGACAACTGTTGACGATGCAAAGAAAGCTGCTGATCCGTTGACTTCAGCTGCTGCTTCAGCTGCAAACGAAACAGCTAATGTTAAAGCTGAATCAGTTGCAGATGCTGCAAACTTATCAGCTGCATCAAGTCAATATACTGAAGCTAAAGCTGCACAGAACTCAGCTTCAGAAAACGCAAACAGTGCTGCTACTAGTTTATCTAATGTCAATGCTGAAGTTACAGCTAACGAAAAGAATTATGCAAAAGATAATGCAGTTTTATCTGATGCAAATACTGCATTAAATGATGCTGAAGTTAAATATAGTACTGCAGTTGGTGCTTCAAGTGCTGCAGAAGCACAAGTTAATGCTAAAGAAGTAGCATATACAGAAGCTTCTACAGCATATAATAATGCACTTAAGAATCCTAACAACAAGCCTGCTATCGTTCTTACTGCTGCAATTCTTAATGCTCAAAAGAAAGCATATTTAAATGCTCAAGCAGAGCAAACTGCTGATTCTGCGCTTCTTGACGAAGCTACAAAGGGCTTGACTTCTGCTCAACAGGGCCAACAGACAGCTTATGATCAACTTGCTTCTGATGAAAAAGCATTGAAGCTCTCAAAAGAGGCACAGAATAAGGCTAGCGAGAATGTTAATGTCACTGCTACTGCATTGACAAAAGCAAATGATGCTGTAACAGCTGCTGAAGTTGCATGGAACAATGCTAACAACACAGAAACTATTGTTAACAAAGACCTTGCTGCTGCACAAGCTAAAGAAGCTGCTGCTAAAGCTAAAGCACAAGATGCTTTGAACACATACAACGATGCCGTTAAGGTATACGGTGATGCTCAAGCAAACGCTGATGCTGCTGCTGCTGCAGTTACAACTGCTAAAGAAAACCTTGCTGCTGAAGCTAAATTGGCTGCAGCTGACAAAGCTTTATCTGATGCAGAAGCAAACTTAGCTGTTGCTAAGGCTGGCGAATCTAAAGGTAACGGTGGTGTGAAAGAACACACTGACTTTGTTCCAGCAGTACCTGGTAAGAAGGGTGTTACTGTAGCTCCAACAAGCACAAAGGGTGGTTCAAACACTGGCTCTAACGTTGCAAGTACTAAGAGTGGTGTTGTTGCTTCATCAACATCTGCTTCAGGCAAAGCTGCTCCTAAAGCAGCTGCTGCAACTACATTGCCACAAACAAACGAAGCAAACAGTCAAGTTGCTGTTCTTGGTTTGTTAGGTGCAATGGGCGCATTGTTCGGCTTAGCCGGCACACGTCGCAAACGTCAATTCTAATTAAAACTTATCAAATATCAAAAAAGTCGATCAGAAATGATCGGCTTTTTTTGTACATAAAATGCTATAGTAAACTTATGGAAATAACTATCGAATAATGAAGTGAGGTACAACGATGACGAAAACATTATATTTAATGCGCCATGGGGAAACGGTATTTAACGTTCGTAAAAAGATTCAAGGCTGGTGTGATTCACCGTTAACCCCAAAAGGAATTCAACAGGCCCAAAATGCTAGTAACTATTTTAACGATATTAACTTAGATCACGCTTATTGTTCTACCTCAGAACGAGCCTCTGACACACTTGAAATTGTGACTAAGCACACAATGCCATACACACGGTTAAAAGACTTACGGGAAATGAACTTTGGTGCCTTTGAAGCCGAAAGTGAAGCTTTAAATCCAAAGTCGCATGAAGCTTACAACACATTCTTTGTGGCTTATGGTGGTGAATCAACCGGTCAAGTCACGCAAAGAATGGTTAAAACCCTCACGAGCATTATGCAAAAAAATGATCATCAAAACGTCTTAGCTGTTTCGCATGCGGGTGCCTGTGTTAACTTTTTAGCAACCTGGGAAAATCCAGAAGAAGTCTTGAGTCAGCGTTTCACCAATTGTGGAATTTTGAAATTCACTTATGATAATGAAAAATTTAAGCTAGAAGAAGTGATTCAAAACATAAACTAGACCAAAAAATACGTATTAATCTTCAGGGTGATAGTGACGCTCTGGTAGTTTGTTACTGATTCGTTGGCCTAAAGAACGGTCACGCAACTCTTGGTAATCTTTCAAAAGCGCTTGTTTGTCAGCGTTCAATGAAGCAACTTTCTGTTGTAAATGAATATATTGTTGGGGATCCAAGTTTTTATTTTGTAACTCAAGCTTTTTAGCTTCTAAATCGGCATTGGCTTGATCATATTCTTTTGTAGAACGAGTAATTTTTTTAGACAGATCAGTTTCTTGGCGGGTTAGAACTTCGAAGCGCGAATACAGGTTTTTAATAATCTGGTTATTTTTAATGATTTCAGCTTCTAGAGCTTCTTTTTGTTTTGATAATTCTTCAATTTTTTTTGAAGTTTCTGCTTCAGACATGGGATTCAGCCTCTTTTCAAATGTTAATGTAAGTACACATATCATAACTCTTTGCACGATTTCCGTCACGTTTGGAATAGAAAATTACTAAAGTTATGCCCAGCATTTCATTTTAGCTCGATTTCCGTTAAGATAGATAGGTAGATCTTAGAGAAGGAATGGCAAAGTATGACACCAGAAACAATTTTAAAAGAAAAGTTTGGCTATGATTCATTTCGTGACGGTCAAAAACAGGTCATCAATGATATTTTAAATGATCAAAACGTTTTGGCTATCATGCCCACTGGTGGTGGGAAATCGCTTTGCTACCAAATTCCGGCAATGCTATTTGATGGCCTAACTTTGGTGATCTCTCCTTTGATTGCTCTGATGAAGGACCAAGTAGATGCCTTAAACGAAAACGGAATTCCAGCGACGTTTATTAATAGTAGTTTAGATAACATGGAAATGAACCGGCGTTTTAAATTGGCCGCCGATGGTCAGGTGAAACTCCTATATATTGCGCCCGAACGATTGGATTCAAGTTATTTTTTAGCTCAATTACAAGAATTGGATATTGCGTTAGTTGCAGTTGATGAAGCGCATTGTATTTCACAGTGGGGACATGATTTTCGGCCCAGCTATCTGCGTTTAACCGACACACTCGGTCAATTACCCACTCATCCAGTTACGGTGGCACTGACGGCCACAGCGACGCCTAAGGTTGCCCAAGATATCAAGCATCGATTACATATTGAGGCCGATCATGAAGTGAAAACTGATTTTGCGCGAGACAACTTGTCTTTTCAAGTAATCAAGGATCAAAATAGTGACCAGTTTTTATTGGATTATTTGAAAGCCAACAAAGCAGCGGCAGGAATCATTTATGCCAGCACACGTAAAGAAGTAGAACGACTAACGAAATTGCTGAAGAAACGCAAAGTTAGTGTCACAATGTATCACGGTGGGATGGCGGAGAATGATCGCCGCCAAAATCAAGAAGATTTTTTGTACGATCGAAAACAAGTGATGGTGGCAACCAATGCATTTGGCATGGGAATTGATAAGAGCAACGTTCGTTTTGTGATTCATGCGCAGGTGCCTGGCAGTTTGGAAGCTTACTATCAAGAAGCTGGCCGGGCAGGGCGTGATGGCTTACCCAGTGATGTGATTTTATTATTCAAACTCCATGATGTCCAGATTCAGCACTTTTTCATTG
The DNA here is from genome assembly GCF_003533255.1 of Pediococcus sp. NCBI lineage: Bacteria > Bacillati > Bacillota > Bacilli > Lactobacillales > Lactobacillaceae > Pediococcus > Pediococcus sp. Next base: position 138,855 of record NZ_DOEM01000007.1, on the reverse strand, counting down.
ACCAGTCAGAAATGGACGATGTCAACAAACGGCGTGAATACCAGAAGCTACAGGATATGACCCAGTATGCAAATACCCAACAGTGTTTGCAGCAGTATATCTTGAATTACTTTGGCGAAGATGGGCCTGTTTGTGGCAAGTGTAGTAACTGTTTGGATGAGCGCGATTCACAAGACATTACGGTAGAAGCACAAAAAGTACTGTCATGTGTGAAGCGAATGCATGAAAATTTTGGGAAGGTCTTGATTGCCCAAGTATTAGCGGGATCAAAAAATCAACGGATTAAACAATTCCACTTTGATGAACTAAGTACTTATGGTTTGCTGAAAAATAAAGCTCAAAAACAGCTGACAGAATTAATTGACTTCTTAGCTGCTTCAGGGTACCTTCAAGCGTCGAACGGCCAGTTTCCGGTATTGTCAATTGCGCCGGCTGGTGTTCGCGTGCTACAGGGCAAAGAACAGGTATTTAGAAAGATGGCAGCACCGGTTAAAACTAATATCTTGGAAGACAGTGAATTATTTACAAAGTTACGGATGTTACGGCGTTCATTGGCGGAAGCTCAAGGTGTGCCACCGTTTGTGATTTTCTCTGATAAAACATTGCGTTCCATGTGTGAGTTGATGCCCCAAACACTTAGTGAAATGGCTGAGGTTAAGGGTGTTGGTAGCCAAAAACTTGAAAAATATGGTCGCCAATTTATTGATGTTTTGCAGAGTGATAGTGACGTGTTAGAAAAAGCGACAGAAAAGTAAATCGGCAGCTCAAAGGAACATGAGTTTTGAACGCGTTTCGGCTATAAAAAATAAAAAAAAGTTGAGGAAATCTTCCTCAACTTGTTTTTTTAATCTTCAAGGGTCAATTTAGCACTACCAGAATTGGTATTACCAGTGACCTTATATTGTGGACGATCACCGACATGTCCCGTTTGATAAGAATTACCACTATGTTCAAAAACGACATTTCCGTCAACCTTTGCACGGCCACTTTTTGTCTCTAATTCGAAATTGAAGATTTCAGAGTTTGGCAATGTCAGTTTGACGGCACCACTATGCGTATTGGCTGCCACATCACCATTAAGATGGTCAAAGTTAAGCTTGACAGAACCACTGTGCGTACGAAAATTTCCGGAACCATTTCCGTGGGTCACACGGATTGAACCACTGTTAGATTTAAGATTCATTAAACCATTAACCGAATCAAACGAAACGGAACCGCTATGTGAAAGACTAGCTAGTTTAGTGGCCTGAATGTTTTCGCCATGAATTGATCCAGAGAAAGCTTCCATATTAAGCTGGGAAACTTTGACTGTTTCGGCACGTGTACTCCCAGAATGAGAAACCACATTTAAATTGAGCTGCTCATTTTTCAGGTCTTGAACGCGAATTCGCCCATCTTTTGTGTCCGCGTTTAAAGTTTTGGTGTAGGTTGATGGCACTAAGATCTCTACTTTAATATTTAAATGCCAGAGTAGGGGCTGATCACCCTGACGGATTGTGAGTTCGTGATCAGTGACGTTGCTTCGTAAATAGTAGCGATCATTATTACGACTCATGTATTCATTCACAATCAATTGATCGCCATCAGTTTGTTTAATTGTGAGTGAGGCACTTTTGTAGTTAATAGCGATGTTCGTCAAGTCTTGGATCGGAAAAGCCTGCGAATTTACGAGTGGCAAGGATTCCATATATACCTTGGAAGGCGTTTTGCCATTAATCGTGACATCACCGTCAGTCACTTTGATAAAACCATCGCCAATATCTACATTGTCGCCATCTACTTTGAGAAGTTTGCCAATTTCAACTTTATCGCCGTCCGCCAAAGTTTGGTTGCCCAGTCGAACTTTACCATCTTCAATATCTAAGTTGCCAATGTGAACACTATTGCGATTGTGACCCTCGTGTGAGTGACCTTCATCTTCATCAGCATTGTGTTCGTTGGTAATTTCTTGAACGAGTTCATCAAGGTTCCCTAGACGATCAAACACCGCTTGAATGGCCTTATCTTCGTCCATACCATCCGCGACATTATCGTTGGTAGCTTCGGTGAGGTCGGAAACAAGCTCTTCTTTGAGTTCGGTGAGTTCTGTGGAAGGGGTATAGTTCATAAATAATTGATCTAATTTTGTGCGGACCTTTGTTTCAATGTTTGTCATAGTCGATACTTCCTTTAATTAGTTTTTCAATAATCGTTTTTGAAAAATCCCATTGTTGTACATTCTCGGTGAGCAACTGTTGGCCGCTATCAGTAATTCGGTAGTATTTGCGGCGGGCACCTTGAGTTTCATCGCCCCAATAACTTTCAATGTCTTGATGCTTTTCAAGCCGACGGAAAACGGTGTAGAGAGTAGCTTCGTTAATTTCATAGGCGTCATCGCTCAAATATTTAATTTGTTTGGCAACTTGATAACCGTAGCTATCTTGCTGACTGAGCAGATTAAGGACAATGGTGTCAGTGTTACCCCGAATTAAATCCTTAGAAATTTGCATAAATTGGTGGACCTCCTTTGTAACTTTTTTGATTGTCTAAAATGTATCACATATTACTGTGTGTGTGTCAAAGTAATATGTGCAAAATAGTAAAAATACAAAATGATTGGCTAAATGGATGAAATGTGGTATAAATAGTAATCGTTACTATTAAGAAAAAGGAGCAAGTAAATATGACAAAAACAATGGATTTGGCGACAGCTTATCGACGATTGAAGAGTCCGAGTTTGAAGACAAGGAAGTCTGCGCTCCGGACAATCAAGGCAGCAAAAAAGCAAAGGAAGGGAAATAGTTAGATGGCAAAGAAATCAAAGATTATGAAGGAACAAAGAATTGAGGCAACGGTGGCGCGGTATGCGAAAGTGCGCGAGCAGTTGAAGAAGAATCATGATTATGAGGGATTAAGTAAGTTACCAAGAAATGCGTCACCAACAAGAATGCATAGAAGGGATCATTTGGATGGGAGACCGCATGCGTATTTGAGAAAATTCGGGTTGTCGAGATTGAATTTTAGAAAATTGGCGCATGAAGGCCAGATTCCAGGAGTAAGAAAGGCAAGCTGGTAAAAAAAGTGCGGAAAAAGACGATTAGACTGTGAGCATTAGCATAACACCAGGGATTGTCCATGGGTTGAGTGGACGATCCCTGGTGTTGGGCTAACTACTCCGCTATTGAGGTTGCTTATTAGCTCAAAGCGCTAATAAGTTTTTTTGCTCCGGACGTTGACCATTCTTGTGGCCGAAAAACAGACCGCAAGAATTATGGCAGCGGAAGAGTCTGCTTTTTGGAGCACGTTTCAGAAAAAAAGTTTGGTGTTAAAAGGGTAAAGAGAATGTCAGAATGGTTTAAGAAGCAAGTAATAAGCAATAGTGGTTTGGTATAAGAGGATAACGTCCAGTATTAAAAATAAGAACGTACCAAAAAAACACGCATTCCCAATGTCCAGTAGATCCAGAACGCTGGATCAAAACATTGAGAATGCGTGTTTTGTTTTACCTAAAGGGGAAAAACTTATTGTTGATTTTGTTCAGGAACTTTACCGAGACTAACATGGCGTTTGACAAGGTAACAACCAACGCCGAGAACCATGCCAACTAAAGCAGGAACTACCCAGTCCATACCGTATTGAGCAAAGGGAAGATAGGATTGTTGAAAACTAGCCATTGCTTTTCCAAGACCGCTTTGGCTGACAACTGGAGGAAAGGCAGCCATCATGTCAAATAATGCTGGGACAACGGTAAAAGTAACAACGAACTTATAAACAACCGGGTCGCGATGGAACAGTGGTGAAAAGACGGAAAGTAAGATCAAAGCCATGGCCAAGGGATACAAGAACATCAAAACAGGTGTTGACCAAGCAATGATTTGATTCAAACCTAAGTTAGCAGTTAAAAACGATGCGGCACTGGTGAAGGCCAACCAAGTTTTGTAGCTGATCTTTGGAAAATGTTTGTGAAAATCTTGAGCAAATGCGGCAACCAACCCAATGGCAGTCGTTAAACAAGTTAAAGTGATTAAGGCGGCTAAGATTGATTGACCGACGACACCTAAGTAGTGGTTAACAATTTGATCAAAAGCAACGCCACCATTGGCGCTAACGGCAAATTTACCAAGCGACATTGCACCTAACAAAATTAAAGCTAAGTAGATGATCGCTTCAAACCCCATGGAGAAAAGACCGGCGCGGGCAGTGACAAAGGCGATGCTGTTCGCATTTTTCTTACCCATGAATTTGACGGCCGTGACCACAGTTACCCCAAAAGCCAAGCCCGCTAAAGCATCCATCGTGTTGTAGCCTTGCAAAAATCCGTTTGTGAAAGCACCGGTTTTATAGGCGGTTGTGACAGCTTGGCTAGCAGTTGAGCCGAGCGGACGGCTGAAGCCTAAGAAGAAGACAAAGACAAGTAAAACTAAGAAGACTGGGTTTAGTAATTTACCGACATTGGAAACAATTTTGCTTTGTTCTACTGAAAGAAAATAAGCAAGTGCAAAGAAAACGGCGGAGAAAACAACTAATCCTAAAGTCTGCAAATGGGCTGGCACGAGTGGAGCAACGCCAACTGTGTAAGAAACAGTGGCAGTCCGTGGGGTTCCAATAAAGGACCGATTGTGCCATGAATTAAAACCATGAAAACTAAGGCAAATACAGGGCCTAAAGGTTTACCTACGTCGTAAACGCCTTCTGAATGGGTAATACTGATTGCTAGAACTGATAAAAGTGGTAACAAGACCCCGGTTACTAAGAAACCAAGTGCGGCAGGTAACCAGTTCGCACCAGCCAACTGGCCTAAATGAAGCGGAAAAATTAAATTTCCTGCCCCAAAAAATAAAGCAAATAGCATAGAACTTACCACCACATAGTCTTTTTTCGTTAATTTTCTTTCTTCCATAAAATGTCACTCCTTCATAAGATTTAAATCTTATGAGAAAAAACTAAAAGAAAATAAAAACGTCCTCATCAGAATAATTATTCTGACAAGGACGTTATAAACGTGTTACCACCTTTGTTTACAGAACCATCACTGATTCTGCCTTTTCGAGTACGCAATCATACTCTAGCTCTGTAATGGGAGCACCCAATGCTTACTCAAATTTCGTAGGCATCGCTCAAAGATGATGTTCTGGAAAAATCCTTTGACGTCCTTTCACCAAACGACGCTCGCTTTGCAATGGATAATTTCCATACTTTCTTTTCACAGCTTTTTTCTCATTGATTTATAATATGGGCTTAATTTACTCTAATAAACAACTTCTGTCAAGGCCAATTTGAAAATCTATTGAAATGTAATGTAAATAAAAAATTCAACCACTTAGAAAGTGATTGAATTTTTTTAATGGCAAAAAGCCGATTATTTAACTTTTGGTGTATCTACAATTTCTTCAGTCTTGCCTTTAGCGAAACGTTGGATAGCAACGATTCGCGCTTGGCGACGGCGACGTTCGCGCTTACCAGCAACTGGACGGCGTTTTGCGAATGAGTTATATGGTGATCGCATAATGTTCCTCCTAAAAAATAAGTTATTACTATTGTAATCTTAAATGCCCCTAAAATGCAAATGTATTTTATGAGAATATAAACTAATACATGAACGTAAGGATTTATTAATCACTCTTTTAATCTTTAGTAACGTTGCTGCAACATTTTATCGGTATGATTGGCAACAACTTAAACAAACCATGAAGGGAGTCATTTATGATTAAAAGACAGCAACGTTTTGTTAACTGGATTGAAAAACAGCTCAAGGCCCACCAAACGCAACCGGAAAATTTATTTGTCACTTTCGGTTATTTGAATCGGGTCATGGGTGCCCTGGAAGACAAGAAAGCTGTCGCCAAACATTATGACGAACGGACAGTAAATGTGGCCCGAACGCTAATGAAGATGACAAATGATGAGTTTCTCAATGAAATTGCTAAAATTGAATATGCGCCGGCCGAACTTTCGAGTGATGGTATTCAGGTGTTACGGTGGTTTAAAGAACGTGATTTAAATGATCAAGGTAATTTGGTAAGTAATCTCGGTTTTTTGACAGAAATTGTGAATGAAACAGATCAGTCACAGATAGCAAGTTGGGATCGCCAAACGGTTAAAGTGGCACGAATGGCCAATCATGCTAGCAATGATGAGTTGATTGCGATTATGTTGAATTGCCAATCGAAAGCAAAGTATGAACGGTTATCCGTATCAAAACGGACAACCCATTATGCCCACTTCTTCAAAAGAAATAGTGTACACAAAAGCTTTGGGTCGTACGGAGAGTAAAACAATTTTTTCAGATGGAAAGAATCTAGCGTAATAAGCTAGGTTCTTTTTGTTTAATTTAGATAATCTGAACCCAGTAAATGAATTATCGATAATTAAAAGTCGCAGTCGTTTTAAAAGCAGGTTATAATAATTTAGTATGAAACAGGTGGAATAAAGGAGGGAAGCGGTTATAGCTTATGAAAATTGATCGTATGCAAGCTTTTAGTGATGGGGTTTATGCAATTTTGATCACGATTTTGGTGTTGGATTTTAAAGTTCCAGACTATCATGCGGGTAGCTTACTGATGGCCGTGCTACGACAATGGCCGACAATGTTTGCGTACATTGTTTCTTTTTTGTATGTTGGCACGATCTGGCTTTTTCATCACGATTTTTTTCAAACGCTAAAGGAAACCAATACGGGGTTGAATGTTATTAATTTGGTGATGCTGTTTTCTGTAACCTTGATCGACTACCCAACCGCATTGGTAGCTAACACATTAATTTCGCAAAATCGCACTGATATGCAGGTGGCGTTTGTGTATTACGATATAATCGCGTTGTTTATTTCATTCACGTTTGCCTGGCTGTACACGTATGTGCGCAATCATCCAGAAATGACACGGATGAAAAGTGATCAACCCACTTTTTATCAGGCCATTAAATATGATCCGGTTCGTAGCGTTTTAATCTATGGTGCCGCAATTGTCGCAACTTTCTTCTCAATTTGGCTAGGTGCATTTTTACTTTTAGCAGGTGTCGGCTATCATTTTGTCGCTTACCTGCGATTAAGTAAGTCAATGCAAAAAAGCATAAGAGAAGCCAACAATGGAGAATATAAATGATTATTAATTTACAAAACACAACCGAAGAGCCAATGAAAATTAGAGCTTTTTTGAAGTCAAAGGGATTTAGTCACCGCCTGATTAGTAGTGCCAAGCACGAAGGCACGATGAGAATTGAAGGTCATAAAGTTAGTACAACTGACACCCTGGAGGCTGGGGAAAAATTAAATTTGCAGTTACCAAAGGAAAAATCGGATCCTGAAGTTCCATTCAGTTTCGAACCACTTGAAATTGTGTTTGAAGATGAAAACTGGTTAGTGATTAATAAACCAGCTGGTTTAACATCTGTTCCGGGCCCCAGCAATCGAGAAGATACTGTTGTAAATCGCGTTAAAGGGCATTTAAAGAATAACGGCAGTAAAGATTTAATTCCGCATGTCATTACCCGTCTAGACCGCGATACAAGTGGAGTGATGCTAATTGCAAAGAATCGTTTGGCGATCAGTGTTTTAGCTCCTCAAATTGAAAATCATAAAATTGAAAAAAAGTACTGGGCATTTGTCAGCGGGACAATGGCAGAAAAGAAGGGAATAATTGATAAACCAATTGTAAGATCCGAAGATGGTATTCATCGAGAAGTTAATCCTGAAGGTCAACAAGCAAAAACACGTTTTCAAGTGTTACGTCAATATGGCGACTATGCGTTAGTTGAAGCAGAGTTGTTAACTGGTCGGACACATCAGATTCGGGTCCATTTTGCGAGTTTAGGACATCCTTTGTTAGGTGATCAACTGTATGATGGTCCCATGGAGATGGGAATTTCTCGACAAGCCTTGCACGCTACTTCTTTAAAATTTGTGGATCCGTTGACAGAGCAGAAGCATGAATTCAAAGTTGCAATTCCTGAAGATATGGAGAATTTGAAAAATGTTTAAAAATGAAGGATTGCCAGGAAAAATCCTGGATTCAAAGCAAATCTATAAAGGACCAATTTTCACGTTAAGCCAACAAAAAATTAAGACTCCAGATGGCTTAACGATAGATCGGGACGTCATTTTACATGGTTCCACCGTCACAATTTTGGCATTTACACCCAACCAACATGTTTTATTAAATACGGAATATCGAGTTGGGGTTAACGCAGAAAGTTTGTCATTACCTGCAGGCTTGATTAATGAAGGAGAAACGCCTTTGCAGGCTGCTAAACGGGAATTAATTGAAGAAACTGGGTATCAAACTACGAAAACTGAAATTATGACGACTTCAACGGTATCAGCGGGATTTTCCACCGAAAAGGTAACGCTAATTTTGGCGCAAATTGAACCTCAAAAAACAGAATCTCAACACTTCGACAGTGACGAGTTTGTGAATAGTCAACTGATTCGTTATAGTCACTTGAAACAATTAATTGCGCAAGGTAGAATCCGTTCCTCACAAGCCATTGCGGCTGTTGGTTACTATGAAATGTTTTGTAAGAATAAATAGACATTTTTCATATTTGCAAACTACTTTACATTTTGATGGTCTTCCCGTAACCTATTAATTAGATTAAAGGAGGATTTTTGTGATAATTATACGTGAAGCTGATAAAGATGATGCCGGCCAGATAGCCCCATTGATTAATATTATTTATGATGAAATGGAGTTAGATGAGCTGGATGATGTCCCCGACCCTGTCTGGATGCGGGTGTTACAACGCGCATACCAAACTGACGCCTATACCGGTGAAAAGGCTACAACAATTGTAGCGGAGGATCAAACAACTGGTAAAGTTGTGGGTGTTGCATTTGGCTATCCTGATCAGTATGAAGAAGATCTGGATGCAATTATTGACCGAATTACCCTCAAGGCAAATATTTTTGATGGTGATGTGCTGGATCCTGATTTAGAAGCCTTTAAAAATGAGTGGTACCTTGATTCCATTGCGGTTGATCCAAATTATCAAGGCCAAGGTATTGGTGGCCGATTGTTGCGCTCCTTGCCAGAGTTTGTGCGTCAAGATGGGGATACAATTATTGGGCTAAATGTGGATTTCAAAAATCCGAATGCCAAGCGATTGTATGCAAGACATGGCTTTAAGAAAGTTGGGACAAAAAGGATTGGCGATCATATGTATGATCATATGCAAAAACCAATTGTGATAACACAACCTGTTTTCGCTTAGAAATTAAAATTAATAAAATGAGGTAACCGAATCTAGTTTTCTGGATTCGGTTTTTTAATAGTACGTAATTCTTTCTGGTCTTTGTAAGTCTCTTGGTATCTTTTACGCCGGTTTTATTATAAAATCAAGGAAGACAATAAAATTAAAAATGAGGTAAACAAATTGAGTAAAGATAATGATGAGTACCAAGAAGTTGAATTAGCTTTAGGCGACAAAAAATTTGAACAAATGTTAATGGTTTTGAATCACGGTATTTCTAAGAAAAATGCCAGTGAATATAATTTCAATGGCAACGACATGCAAGAAGTTGGTGAAAATGTTTGGGCAGTTCCAGCTTATTTAGCAGACGATTATTCTCTATTCTTCTTATACACCCAAATTGATACAAAAGACTGGGTTGTGGCTTTTGCGGAAGGAAAAATGCAAACCGAACAGTTTGAACTTGGTTTACCAATGACAACTGGTAAAGGCTTGAACGTGTTGGCAGAAAAAGATATGGATCGGGCACAGATGGTCACTGGTTTTGTGAATGATATTTTCAAAGCTGGCGAAGGTGAATGGCGCATGATTGATGAAGGCAACGAGTCAGAAGATAAAAAAGACTAATCTTTGAGGCAATCTAGATGAATCAAAAAGTTGTTCGGTATGGCATTATGGGGGCAGCTTCCATTGTGCCACGGATTGTGGCAGGCATTCATGAATCGCCCAATAGTGAAGTGGTTGCGATTGCTGCACGGAGTTTGGCAAAGGCGAAACAGGCTGCAGATCAATTCAACATTCCACAAGCATATGGTAGCTATGTAGAACTTTGCGAAGATGACAATGTGGATGTTATTTATGTGCCATTATGGAACGCAGGCCATTATTCCGGTGCCAAATTAGCTTTACAACACCATAAAAACGTGTTGCTGGAAAAACCATTTACGCTAACTTATGTGCAGGCAAAAGAGCTTTTTGCGCTGGCTAAAAAACAAGGGTGTTTTCTAATGGAGGGTCAAAAGGCTGCCTTTTTGCCAATTACGTTACAGGTACGCGACCAATTACTAAATAAACAGGCTATTGGTAAAATTTGCGCCATTACCGTTCAAGAATCACACCTTGGGATAGAAAAAATTCCGTGGTTTCATGATGTAACGGTAGGCGGTGGTGCCTTTTACGGAAGCGCATCATATAGTTTGGAATATCTGCAATTAGTTTTACAAACTGAGATTACGGATTATCAAGGCCAGGTTAGTCGAGTAGGTGTACAGGCAGATGATCAAACGCAGCTGAACCTCAAGTTGGGTTCGGGTCAATTGGCTAGTATTTTCATGACAACGCTAAGTGAACAAGTGCCTAGTCAAATGACTTTTTGGGGAACCGAGGGATCGTTGATGGTACCAAATTACTGGAAAACTGACTCCTATGAACTAAAGGTTGGTAAAAAGATTCAACAAATAACACATCCTCAAAATAGTGAGTTCGTATATGAATTCAACCATGTTTCTGAGCAAATTTTGCAAGGAGAACAGTCAAGTGATGTGATGTGTCCTACCGTTACCTTAGCAACCATGAAGATTATTGATCGCCTTTATCATCAATGGTATCCGGATCAAATGAAAAAGATTCGTTAACTTATGGCTTTTTACTTGTGAGTTGGTTTTAAAGATGATACGCTGTTGACTGGGGTAGGGTTCGATCTAAGTGCCAAGCAATACCTGCAATATCGGTCGATTTTTTGGATGGGCCGATGCTTATCATGTTGCAACGTTTTTAAGAAAAAAGTTTTGTGAAAGATTTTTTAATTAGACGCGTACAAATACGCTTTGACTATGCTTCCTACTGAATCCTAGAAAGCATAAGGAATCGTAATTGAAACAATATGTACCTTGAAACTTTAAGTTTTTAGATTGGCGTTTAGATCTATCCCCAGGCACTTTTCAAGTTGAGCAGGTTCTTGAAAGGTGCTTTTTGTTTTGGCTACAATAAGTCTGATAATTTATTAAAACGTTAACGAAAAATCAAAGTGGCGGGTAAAAACATTGTGATATAATGATAGGTATGAATTTAACGATAACTAAAAGGAGGGATTTCAGATGTTTGTTGTGAGTATAGTTGCTTTAGTGATTGCCATTGCAATTGGTTTTGAAATTCGAAAAGTTGAACACCAACGACAGTTACGCTTGGCTCACGAACAGGCGCAACAAATTCTGAATGATGCCGAAAAAGCGGGGAAAGTCGAAGCAAAACGAGCCTTAAATAAGGGCAAACGAGAAACGCTTGCTTACCAAGAATCAATTGACCAAGAAATTACGACTGACGTCCAAGACAATGAACGCAAGTCAAATTGGCTTGATCAACGTGACCAGGTTTTAAAAGAAAAAGAAGATCTTTTAAATCGACGGTTTGATACATTTAAGAGTAAGCAAGAAACTGTTAAAGAGAATCGTCAAGAATTAAAGGATGTCCGCGCACAAGCAGCAGAGCTAATCACAAAACGTGAAGATACTTTGCAGGATGTTGCGGAAATGAGTCACGATAAGGCGCAAGATTACATTTTGGACGAAACAAAACGTGATCTGAAAGAAGAAGGCAAACGCACAGTTCGCAATGCGGAGGCTGAGTATCAAAGCAGTAGTGAAAAAGAAGCTAAAAATTTAATTGCCCATGCAATTGAGCACAGTGGTATTCGTTCGCATATTTTTCCATCCAACCGAACGATGGATGTGCCGTCCAATGAGGCGTTAGGCAAAATCATCGGGAATGCTGGTCAAAATGTGCGAGCTTTAGAGGCGTTAACCGGAATTGATATCAATATTGATGATCAACAACGGTTAATTACTTTAGACGGATATGATCCTTTACGTCGTGAAATTGCAAAACGGGCAATGACCCAGATTATTCAAGCTAACCGCATTAATCCAGACATTGTGGAACAAATTGTGAACCAAACCGTTCGAACCGTGGATGAGCTGATCCGCGGGTTTGGCGAACAAGCAATTAATGAATTAAACATTAAAAATATTCATCCAGATTTGATCAAATTTATTGGTCGAATGCATTTCCGAACGAGTTATGGCCAGAATATTTTGGATCATTCTATTGAAGCTGCTAATCTAGCAGGCGTGTTTGCTGCAGAATTGGGTGAAGATGTGGATTTGGCTAAACGTGCGGGTCTCTTACATGATATTGGTAAATCAATTGACCGGGATGTGGAAGCTACCCATGTGGAATTAGGGGTAGAACTCGCTACCAAATACCACGAAGATCCCGTTGTGATTAATGCCATTGCCTCTCATCATGGGGATGTCGAAGCTAAATATGTGATTTCTGATTTAGTAGCTGCTGCCGATGCAATTTCTGGATCTCGTCAGGGTGCTCGTAGTGAATCTGCTGCTGATTATTTGCAACGAATTTCTAGTTTAGAGGGCATTGCAAATAAATATCCTGGCGTACAGGCAAGCTATGCTATTCAAGCAGGACGGGAATTACGAGTGATCGTCAAACCTAATCAAACTTCTGATAAGAGTATCGAAAAACTTGCTGGAAATGTGAAAGATCAAATTGAACAAGAAGTTACCTATCCTGGACAGGTAAAAGTAACGGTCGTACGTAAATTACAGGTTGTAGAGTATGCGGGGTGAAATGAAAAATTTGACAAACGAAGAACAAGCAACGTTGGAAGCTATTGACCAATTTGTGTTTTCTAAGTTAAATGATGATAGAACAGGACATGATTATGCACACATTCAACGGGTCGTCAAAATGGCCAAACGGTTGGCTTCCGAAACTGAAGCAACCGATTTGTTTATCGTTTTGGCAAGCTCAGAATTGCATGATGTCATTGATGAAAAAATTGTGGACAATCAGGCGACTGCTGAGGCGGAAGTGAAGCAGTTTTTACAAGATCAAAAAGTTAGGACTGATCGAATTGAGGCCATTTTTGATATTATTACCCACATGTCGTTTTCTAAGAATCTTGAGCATCATTATAAGTTGAAGTTAGAGGGTCAAATAGTTCAAGATTCTGATCGTTTGGATGCCATCGGCGCAATTGGAATTGGACGGGTATTTTATTATGGTGGTGCTCACGGGCACGTGATGTATGATCCCAAAATTGCTCCGCGAGACAAAATGACACATGCACAATACCGCCAAAATGAAACTGTGATTAATCACTTTTATGAAAAATTGTTGAAATTGGCTGGGTTAATGAATACTGATGCCGCAAAGCAGATTGCGGATCAAAGAACGACTGTTTTGACGGATTTTTTAGACGAGTTCAAAGCAGAATGGAATCAAAATAAATAATTTGGAGTAGATTATGTTAAAAAATCAAAACTCAATTTCGACTAGATACGCGTGGATGTCGGGATTAATTTTCGTTTTATTGTTGTTGGCAATTAAGGCAAATTCTGCCTTACTGTTAAAACTAGATACGGGTATCATTGGCATTGTGCAAGACTCGTTACCTGAATTTGAAACAACATTAATGACACTTGTTTCCAAGATTGCAGAACCGTCATTTGCGATTGTTTATGCGGTGATCATTGCGGCTATTTTATGGTTTATGCGTTTGCGAGTAGATGCTATTTGGACGTTAGCCACGATTGGCGGAGGGGACGTCGTTGCGTACATATTTAAAGAAATTGTGCAACGCGCCCGACCAAGATGGAATCAAATTATTCCAGAAAGTGGTTATAGTTTTCCAAGTGGTCATACCTTTGGGGCTGTCATCATTGTTTTCTTTATCCTGTGGTTCTTTGTCAGCCAAATCCGCTCGACAACCATTCAAAAGGTGAGTCAAATTGGGCTTATCATCTGGGTTGTTCTGGTGATGTATTCACGAATTTACCTTGGCGCACATTATCCTTCTGATGTATTTGGGGCATTCTTCTTAGCGGTGGCTTGGTTAGCAATTGCCCGCTGGTTGTATAAATTGTTGTATAACTTTGTAGCGAAGGTTGTAGAACCTAGGTCTGAGGGAAGACACAGTCAACATTAAAAATCTGTAATTTAAGAGCAGGCAAAAACTATGTTTTTGCCTGCTCTATTTTTTCGTTAGTAGTTGCCTTTAATGACGAAGAATGAGCCACAAATAACGCCTGCCAGTTTGGATTTTTGATGGGCAAACTTGAACTTGCCCTCAAATTCTTTAGGAACATCCATACCTTCAGAGAGTTTAAAACCCACAGCTCGTTTTCCGTCATCAGCAATACTGTACATGACATTAACGACTAGTCCATTTTCGTAAAAAACATAGGCCATTTTGATCCCTTCAACTTCAAAATGGGTGACTTCTAAAGGTGTAGCAGCAAAGTGCATGTCTCGTTCTGATAAAATTTTTTCAATCCAGACAAGGGTATCAGGATCTTCATTAGCGGGAACGGTGGTAAAAACGTGCTTATATTTATTCCAATAATATCGAGCTTCGTTTGCACGTAAACCCGCTAAAGCAGGTGCAACTGGTGAGCTTTCTAATCCAACGGTGGAAACTTCCTTGAAATCAACTTTGTAAACCACTTGGGGTTACCTCATTTCTATATTTACGTACCCATAGTATATAAAGTTACAAGAAATTGGTCAATCAAAAAAACGCGTAATTTTGCCGTTTTTATTAAAAAATAGGAATAATTTATCAACTCAACCTTCAACCTATTCAAATACGTTGTAATTAATCGTCACGATTAGATAGGATTGTGGTAAAATCGACAGTATCAAAAAGTTTTGTGGGAGGTGAAATCTTGACATTTAATTTAACGATTCTTTCAACGAGTGACGTGCATGGATTTGTCTATCCTACCAATTTTGTAAAACGTCATTTGAACTTACCCTTTGGTCTCTTGAAGGCTGCGCAAGTTATTGAAAACGAACGCAAAAATGCGACAGGACCCGTTTTAACTGTTGACGCGGGGGATGTTTTGGAAGGATCCCCACTGACTGAATACCTGGCTAAATTTAGTACGCCACCTGCACCACAACGTTTGCTAAGGGCCTATAATGCCATTGGTTATGATGTGGGAGTGTTGGGTAATCACGAATTTAATTATGGATTGGATTATTTAAAAAAAGCGATTAAAAGCACGGATTATCCAGTTTTATCTGCGAATATTTTGGATCAGCAAAAAAATTCAATTGCGAACGGTGCTTATCGAATTTTTGATAAACAAGGCGTGCGCATCGCTGTGCTGGGGTTAACGACGGCTTATATTCCATTTTGGGAAGATCCAGTTCATATTAAGGGACTACAATTTAAAAAAGTTTTAAAAACTGCCAGACATTATGTTGAAGAGTTAAGAAAAAAAGTTGATGTCATTATTGTTGTGTATCATGGTGGTTTTGAACGTGATTTAAAATCTGGTCAAGAAACGGAATCGTTACGTGGCGAAAATGTAGGTTATGAATTGTTGAAAACAGTTAAGGGCATTGACGCCTTAGTTTCTGCACATCAGCATCGATTAATTGCAACCAAGTTGTTTGGTATCCCAGTTGTTCAAGCAGGGCATCGCGGTGCAGTAGTTGGTAAAATTACGTTGAAGATCGATCCGCAGCAAAAGCATATGGTCGTTGGGGCCAGTTCAGAACTGATTTCAACGGGAAAATCTCCATTACATAAAAAAATAAAGGCAATCATGACGGATGTAGAGTCCGATACACAGTCATGGTTGGATCAACCATTGGGAAAAGTTCAAGGAGATATGAAGATTACGGATCCTTTTAAAGCTAGAGTTGAGGAATCGGCGTTTATTGAATTTATCCAAAAGGTGCAAATGGCGGCCACAGGGACTTCTATTTCCGCTACCGCGCTCTTTAACAATGAAGCGACTGGTTTTGATGAACAAATCACCATGCGTGAGGTAGTTACCAATTATGTTTATCCGAATTCTCTAGCTGTTTTACGAGTTTCGGGCGCGGATCTGCGGGCAGCTCTGGAAGTGAGTGCCAAGTATTTCATGATTAATCAACAGGGTAAATTAATTGTGAATCCCCGCTATTTATCACCCAAAAAACGTCATTACAATTACGATATGTACGAAGGCATTGATTACACATTAGACATTTCAAAGCCAGTTGGCAAACGTGTGGTTCGGCTGATGAACAAGGGACATGTGATTGCGCCAAATGATTCGTTCGAAATTGTGCTTAATAAATATCGAGCGGTTGGTGGTGGACACTATCCTATGTTTTCTGAAGGTAAGATAATTCGTGAAAATACGGAGGCTATGTCAGAGTTAATTGCCGACTATTTACAGAAACATCCCGTGATTACGGCGTCTGTGAACAGCAATTTTAAAATCATTAAATAAAGAACGTATAAGCTAGAAAAGTGAATTTTCTGGCTTTTTTTGTAACTTGAATCAACGTCCTCGAAATCTAAGTTGTTTGGAAGCTGACCAAGGCTTGCGTAGTGATTTATTTTAGTTGATAATTAGCACGGAGGGGGAGATACAGATGCATAAGAATTCGAAAATGAGTGGGATGCGTTTCTTACTTGTGACCGTTTTAAATGCTTTAATCACAGTGGTCGAACTTTTTGGTGGTGTTTTGTCAGGTAGTCTAGCTTTATTGTCAGATGCATTTCATAACCTGGGCGATTCTGCATCCGTCGTTTTGGCGTATGTTGCAAGTCGAATTGGCCTTAAAAATTCAAATATGTCCAAAACATTCGGGTATCGCCGGGCAGAAATTATTTCTGCATTTGTGAATTCCGTATTTTTAATTGTCGTTTCTTTTTTCCTGATTATTGAAAGTGTACGGCGAATTTTGAACCCCGAGCCGGTAAATGGGGGAATCATGTTGATTGTGGCGATTGTCGGAACACTGGCTAACTTTATTTCAGCATTGCTGTTGAGTAGCGGTGCAAAGGGAAGTCTAAACATAAAAGCGACCTATCTCCACATTTTAAGCGATGCATTGTCATCATTTGGAATTGTGATTGGAGCCATTATTATTCAGGTTTGGCACATTGATATTGTTGATCCGATTGTGACAATTTTAGTTTCAGTCTACATTATGTGGGAAACTTGGCCTGTTTTAAAAGAAGCAATTAATATTTTGATGCAAGGTGCGCCCAATCTAGATTTTGAAGCTATGAAGCACGATATGTTGCAAGAGCCCGGGGTTGTCAATGTGCATCACATTCATGCTTGGCAAATTGATGAAAACCGGATTATGTTTTCTGCACATATTAATTTGAACGATCAATTATTGAGTGATGTTGAGCCTGTTTATCGGCATTTAGAGAATTTATTGCAAAAAAAATATCACGTAGATCACGTGACTTTACAAGCTGAAGTTTTTCGTGGAAAAAGTAATGAACTATTTACGCGTGATCGGCATGATATTTAATGCCAGTTAGTGAGGCTTAACTTTCGCTCACAAGCTGTTTGTGATGGGAGATAAACCAAGTATCCCAAGGAATCTCAGGAGTTCCGGTAAGATTATACTTTTGATCAAGATGCTCCATGACCTGAATGTAGTCGTTACTGGAAGTGGCTAGGCTTAAATCCAACAAATTGGCATGGGTTAAATAACGATTTCGGGCGATAAAAGCGTTAATATCGCTAAGATAACCTGCGGGAACAAACGACGAAATAATTTCGAGACTTTCGGCTTTATAGAGTCGAATGTAAAACTGTGCAAAAGATCGGACGGCTTTAGCCTGATTATCCGAATCTAATTGCGTGATGGAAACTAAATTACTCATAACAGCCCTTCCTAACTTAACTTATTACGTCTTAAGTATAGACCTTAACTATTAAAAGTGTAAAATTAAAGTTTGGGGTACCTTAGTTGTATTTCTGATTCAAATGAGTTATAAAAGTAGTATTAACAAAATGAGGTGAATAGATTGACCCCGATGAAGGAAGACTATCTTAAAATTATTTTTGAGCTAGGCGGAAAATCAAAGAAAATATCAAATAAGCAAATTGCAATGGGTCTGAACATTGCAGCCGGTTCAGTAACTGAGATGATTACGAAGTTAGTTGAGGAAGGTTTGGCAAAACACACGCCTTACTCTGGAATTTCGTTAACTGACAAAGGTATTCAAATTGCTGAAATTATGGTCCGTAAGCATCGTATGTGGGAAACTTTCTTAGTTGAGAAATTATCCTACAAGTTATCTGAAGTGGATGATGATGCAGAAGTATTAGAACATGTGACAAGTGAAAAATTGTTGGATTCTCTTGATCAATTTTTAGGTTACCCAACACACTGTCCGCATGGTGGAGTAATTCCTGATAAGGAAGGGAACTATCAAGAAGATAGTCATACTTTGTTAGCAGATGTTAAAGAAGGCAGTACGGTGGTAGTTGATAGGTTTATTGATAATCGTGAACTTTTAAATTATTTGGATGAGATTGATTTAGATATTGGTGATAAGATTCAAGTGATTCACCACGCGCCGTTTGAGGGTGCAACGACTGTTAAACTGATTGATAATGAATCAAAAGTTGATGAACGACAAATCAGTTATAAAGCTGCCCATTATGTTTTTGTTCAGGATGACTAATTTTTCTAAACTGGCTTTTGTGATTCACGAAAATCAACCGAAAGTTGTATGTCAGTTAAAAAGCTGTTATGATAGCCATACGGAGATTGATAGCCAATTGAAAATTAAGAAATTAAATAAATAAGGACTTAATTTTAAAAGTGGGTATCTTTTTCTAAATTGATATGGTACAATTACATTGTATTTTGGTTAGGTAATTTTGGTAAGATCGTTTCATAAAGAAATATCCCCAATTTGCACCGGATCAAGTATTAAAATATTTAGTGCAAAAAGCACTCAGGAGGATTTTCTATTATGGAACATGGTACAGTTAAATGGTTTAACGCAGACAAAGGTTTTGGTTTTATTACTCGCGAAAACGGTAGCGATGTATTCGTACATTTCTCAGCTATCCAAGGCGACGGCTTCAAGACTCTTGAAGAAGGCCAAGCAGTTACTTTCGATGTAGAAGAAAGTGACCGTGGACCACAAGCAGTTAACGTAAACAAAGACTAATTTAAAATTAGAATTTATCAAGTCAGGAATTTCGGTTCCTGGCTTTTTTTATGTCTTTTTTTATTTAACGCTCTAACTTGAATAAATGTTTAATTTCTGGTCGTTTTGTTGGTGGGGCTATGGCATAATAGACTTTAATTAATCAACGGGGTGACAATGGTGAAAGAAACCGATTTGGTATTAGATACCTGTTTATTGGCAGGAAGAATTATGATTGAAAATGGTTCAGAAATGGCTCGTGCAGAAGATACGATTATGCGGATTGCCACAAATTCGGGTTATCCAGACGCACAGGTGTTTTCGACTGTGACAGGAATTATCATGTCGATTCCGGATCAAAAAAATGCTCAGGTTGAAAGTGTTAGTCGCCGAAACATTGATTTAGAAAAAGTGAGTTGGGTTAATCGACTTTCACGTGATTATGCAATTAAGAAAATTACGTTAACAGAATTCTTTGATCAGCTAAAAATTGTCGATGACGCTGTGCCATACTTTCCGTTTTGGTTACAGGTACTGGGAGCTGCACTAGTCAGTGGACCATTAATGACGATTTTTTGTGATAATTTTTATGATATTGGCGTCACCTCAATCATTGGAGCTATTGGGTTTGCGATTTACTATGCAATTAATAAAACGTTGAATATTAAATTTATCAGTGAATTTGTTTCATCACTTTTAATTGGGTTTATGGCGGTGTTGACGGTTCGAATGGGATTAGGTCATTCGGTAGATAACATTATCATTGGTGCTGTAATGCCACTGGTGCCTGGTGTGCCGTTAACAAACGCGGTGCGTGATATTTTAAACGGACATTTTGTAAGCGGCCCAGCACGGGGAATAGAGGCCTTGCTGACGGCATCTGCAATTGGCTTTGGCATTGCCTTTGTATTTAGATTCTTTTAAGGAGAAACTCACTGATGATTATGATAATTAAGTTGTGTTTTGCGTTTATTGCCACGGTCGGCTTTGGCATTATTATTAATATTCCGCATCGTGCGTTGCTTATTGCCGGTTCAATTGGCACCGTTACCTGGTTTATTTATTGGGCCCTGATCAACCTCAATTTTGGGATTGCGCTGACCAATTTGTTAGCATCCGTGGCGATCGGAATTTTGAGTGACATTGCGGCGCGAAGAATGAAAATGCCCATGTTGATCTTTAATATCCCGAGTTTGGTTCCCTTAGTGCCCGGCGGACAAGCTTATCAAATGGTCCGTAACATTGCGTTAGGGAATGCGGCCCAAGGCATGCGATTTTTGACTGAAGTGATTGAAATTACGGGTTCGATTGCGATTGGCTTCCTAATTGCTGAATTATTGAATAAATTGTGGAAAAAGCTTCTTTTAAAACGCGCATCGAGGGGAATGTAATAAAACTGTAAAAATGATGATATCTGATTAGGAGTCTAAAAATGTTAGTATGAAAGTGTACATAGTAGTTAATGGGACACAGGGGAGACATTGGAGGAATATTTTTGAAGGATACACAAAGAAATAAAGTTATACCAGGTTGTTTGATGACATTGGGTTTATTGCTTAGTCTGTTAATGGGGGGCATTTCGGCTAAGGCACAGTCAGTAAACAGCTACATTACAGCAAACAAAATTAAACCGGTAGGAATTACGACTTCTATTTGGAGTGGATTTCCACATTATAATTATAACAAGGGCTATGGGAAGCCTGAAGGGGTTGTGGTTCATGAAACCGCTAATCCCAGTTCTACAATTTACAATGAAATTGCATATATGAAAGCACACTATAATGACGCTTTTGTCCACAGTTTTGTGGATGCGGATCATATTATTAATATTGCGAATACCAACTACTTATCTTGGGGAGTTGGTTATCCTGGAAACGGAAAATTTGTTCAGTTTGAGCAAATTGAGGTTCATTCTAAGAAGGCATTTGCCCGTGAAATGGCTAATGCGGCGTGGTATACAGCATATTTGCTAAATAAATATAAGCTAACGCCAAATGATGCTTGTTATGATTATAAAGGGACAGTTTGGTCACACAAAGCTGTTGCTTTACACTTTGGTGGTTCTACCCATACTGATCCATATGGGTACTATTTAAAAACGGGTAAAACATACTTCGGTCAGGGATACACAATGGCCGAGTTTTATCAACTGGTCAAGAGCTATTACACAAGTCTGCAACATTTAAGTGTGAAATATACGAATACCAGCTTGACCATGGATGTTAAAACGGTTCCGGGTCATGATTTCTATAATCATGTGCCTAAGAGCAATTACACCACCAAACGAGTAAATTATGGCAAAACGTACGCAGGAAAGACCGTTCAAATTGATTGCACTGGAAAACGTAGTGGTACCGGGACACTTTACTATCGTGCATATTATAACGGTAAATTGATTGGTTGGATTTACGGTGGTGGACTTGCTAAACACGTGACCTACACGGCAACCACAAAAACAATGGATGTGAAAGTTACCCCTGGCCATGATTTTTATAATCATGTTACCAGCAGTATGTATACAAACAAACGATTGCATTATGGGAAAACCTATGCGGGTAAAACAGTTCAGATTGATAACATCGCGTATCGAGATGGCACCAAAGTTCCTTATTATCGTTGTGCCTACCAAGGCAAACGGATCGGCTGGATTTACGGTGGAGCACTTGGTGTTCGCGTAACCTACAAAACGATCAATTCGAAAATGACGGTCAAAAAAGTTCCCGGCCACGACTTTTTAAATCACGTCACAGCAAGTAAGTATACGGTCAAACGCCTGAACTATGGCAAAACTTACGCAGGTAAAGTAGTGAAAATTGACAATATTGCTTATCGTGACGACGTGAAAACACCTTATTACCGTTGTTATTACGGTGGTAAGAAGATTGGTTGGGTTTATGGAAGTGCGTTAAGTTAAAATTAAAAATACCTTCGCTGGGATTAAAATCCTACGAAGGTATTTTTTTGTTTGATTTAATATTGTCCGTTAGATTGCGTTGTATCTGAATAACCAGTTCCGGTTGTCACACTTGTTAGATTAGATGTTCCAGTTGATTTATGTCCGAGATCTAATCCTTTTCGAATAAAGTTTGTAACCCGTTGCATTTCAGTTTGGCTCGCAACCTCATAATCTTGACCGTTGATTAATTGCGTCGTTCCTTGCAAATGAGTTGATTTCAAATGATGAGTAGCGACACGGTACTTTGTGGAAAGTGCCACAATCTCATCGAAAGTTAAATCAGTTTGTGTTTGCTTTTTGATGGAAGTTAAAAAGCTTTGACTAAGTAAAGTGGTTAAAGAATCACTCTTACGCAGAATTGCCATTAATACCTGTCGTTGCCGTTTTTGACGACCATAATCTCCTTGAGGATCATCATCACGCATCCGCGAATAGTCTAATGCAGCTTTACCGGCAAGTCGGATCTTTTTACCTTTGACAACATTGGCAGCGCCATACTTAAAGGTGAGAGTCGGGGTAATCGTGACACCTCCAACACCGTTCACAATTTTTTCAAGACCGCCCATGTTAATTAAACCATAGAAATCAATTGGAACATCTAATAACTGCTGAATTGATTTAATGCTGGTACCCGCACCGCCAAATGAATAAGCCGCATTTAATTTGGAAGGCGCGTATTGTGTGTAACCCGGAATTGAAAGGGCAGTATCACGCGGAATACTCGTCAGTGTCATTTTTTTCTTTTTAGGATTTAGGGTGGCAATAATGATGGTATCAGTCCGACCACGATAGTTCCGACCTAAGGCACCAGTATCAGTTCCAAGAAGGAGAATTGAAATTGGTTTACCTTTTTTTATGACTGAAGAAACATCCCGAGCCTTTTGAATATTAGCACTGTTGAAAACAGAATTAGCTGCCTTTTTTGCGGAATACCACTTATAGGCAGCAAATACGCCGAGGACAATGACTAAAATTCCCACAATTGCGATAATAAAGCGTCTCCGTCTATGTTTTCGTGGCCGTTTCTGTGGGTCACGGCCTTCCATGTCTTGGTGCATCTCAGTGCGGGTCGGGGGAACATTAAAATGGTTGTGCAGGTCGGATCTTTTGGGCGTTTGGTTCTCATTCATTGTTTTGCCTCCTGAAGCAATTATTAATTAAAGTTGGTGCTTAACTTAGCATACCGAATTAATGTTAAATAAATCTTATTTTTAGATTGATTTAAAACATTCTTTAAACATAAAAATTTACATCACATTAAGAGTGCCAAAAATGACTGATTCGCCCATAAAACTGGTTCTTGATTATTGAGTGGGTTTAAAAAAGCTCCGTGATCATCAAGAATTAACGAATGAAAAGAAATATCATTTTTCTTTAATTTAAGGCGTGTCTTTACTGAGTAAATAGGTATAATGGTCAATATAATTCACAAACACAATTAAAGCTCGCCTTTGAGAGGAAGCAATCATATGGAACAACTTACAAATTTTAAAAACGCACATCGAAAAATCCAATTTACAACAAAAGATGGTTTAACGGGACAACTATTTTTTGTGCAGCCAAACATTGTGCGGGTCATGATTAATTCGACAGGAAATTTTAATGGACAAGCGACAATTTCAAAGAACGTGGACATTCCGACCTTAGGCGATGAAACAGTTGGCAGTGGAAGTGGTACTCAAGAGGCGAGCACACCGTTATTGACCCAAGACTTTTTGACAGCATGCGGGGAATCTTCAGAAACTGGGCTGAACACCGACAAGTTTCATCTTGTGTTCGATCAGACCTCTGGGCATTTTTCTATTAATGACGGAGCGGGAAAAGTCTATTTTAAACAAAATCGGATTCCTACTCGTAATGAAAAAACGACTCACCTAAGCTTACGGTTGCCCACCACACCAGAAACTTATTATTTTGGCGGGGGAATGCAAAATGGGCAGTATTCTTTGAAAGGTAAAGAAATTGCAATTGAAAACACGAATCGTTGGACTGCTGGCGGGGTGACTTCCCCAGAGCCATTTTTCTTTACGACAAGTGGTTATGGCATTCTTTTCAATACTTTTACAAAAGGGCGTTATGATTTTAGTGATCCCCGGTTTATTCAATTGACACATGAAGATCCACAACTCGATTATTTTGTAATTCTCGGGGAAACACCAGCAAAATTAATTCATGGCTATCAAAAGTTAACAGGACTGCCACCGCTCAATCCACTCTACAGCTTTTATCCTGCTCATTTAAACGCATATAACCGTGATTATTGGTTTCAGGTGAGCCCAGACAGTGATGGAGCTATTCAGTTTCCGGATGGGCAAACCTATAAAGAATATCAACCGCTCAATCCGAAGTCGTTTAATACGAAGCGTCCTGGAAAAATTAGTTTTGAAGGGCAAGCAATGGTTCCTAATGTTTACGGGACGGGGTATGTTTCATTTACAGCCGTTGATGAACACGGAAATCCTGTTTCAGGAACTTGGGAGTCGCTAAATGGAGAAAATAAAAATTATCAATTTTCTGCGCGCGCTGTTATTGATCGGTATCATCAAAAACAACTACCACTGGGTTGGTTTTTGCCAAATGACGGTTACGGAGCCGGTTATGGGCAGACCGATAGTTTTGTGGGAGACTTACAAAACTTAAGCCAGTTTTCAAAATATGCGCATGAACATGGAGTAGCCACTGGCCTATGGACGCAGGAACAGTTGGTACCCCCAAATGCACAGAACATTCAAAAAGGTGAACGTAATTTGGCAGCCGAAGCCAAAGTCGGCGGGATTTCTGCAATTAAAACAGATGTGGCTTGGGTTGGGGCTGGGTACACATTTGGGTTAAATGGAATCGCTAAGGCTGCCCAAACATTAACTGCTGTCCATAAAAAACGACCGTTCATTTTGACGGTCGATGGCTGGGCAGGTACCCAACGCTTTGCGAGTGTTTGGACTGGCGATCAAGCAGGATCAGATTGGCAAAATATTCGTTTTCAAATACCCACTTACCTGAGTGCCGGATTGTCTGGGAATTCCAATATTGGCTCAGATATTGATGGTATTTATAGCGGCGACAATCCAGTCATTCAAACTAGAGATTTGCAGTGGAAGTCATTTACTCCCTTACAACTTGTGATGGACGGTTGGGGCAGTCGGGCCAAGGATCTGGGAAGTCAGTTTGGTGCCAACTTTCTTGCGATTAATCGGTTTTATTTAAAACTAAAAACTAGGCTTTTACCTTATTTGTATAGCTTGGCATTTGAAGCACGGACTAATGGGGCACCTATCGTCCGACCCACGTTTTGGCTAGAAGCAAGTGACTTCACGTACGGCGGCAGCCTTAATCAACAGTTTTTGTGCGGAAATTCATTATTAATTGCGCCAATTTTTGAAAATTATCAGCTGCAAGTTGATGGCACGGACTTACGCGCTAGCCTTTACCTCCCAGATGCCAAAACCACTTGGTATGATTTTTTCAGTGGGGATGCTTACGAAGGCGGTCAAACAATTAGTGATTTTGAGGCGCCTTTGTGGAAATTGCCTCTTTTTGTCAAAGCAGGAGCTATCTTACCATTAGCTAATGCGACGGAGCATCCCGATGAAATTGATAAAAGTCAGGTTGAATTACTGATTTATCCGGGTGGGTATTCTACTTTTGTGCTTTACGAAGATGATGGGAAAACGACAAACTATTTGCACGGAGAACGGCAAATAACAAAAATTTCTCAACAAACGACGTTGTCGACAGTGAAGCTAATAATTGCGGCGGCCAAAGGTACATTTGCTGGGTCAACTATGTCACGCCAATATAACGTATCACTATTTTTAGCCAGTGAACCCACAGAAGTGTGGGTGAATGGAAAACGGTTGGCAGATGCCGACTATCATTACGGACCACGTATGCTTGAAAAGTTTACAATGACTAGTGAAGAAAAAAGTGATTTTGCGCAAACTGAGATTAATCAAGGTAATTTCTTAGTTGTGTCACTCAAAAAGGTTTCAGTGAAAATGGAGCAAACGATACGAGTTGTGCTTTGAGTTATGCTGTTGAGTTGTTAAACGATTTTTAACTAAAGATTGAAAGTATCAAAATTATTATATCAATGTGTTGATTGCAAAGATTAGACTTAGTCTGGAAGCAACTGGGCTCAGTAGTGTCGTTTATCTTATCGGTTTTCGCTTAGATAAAGGCCGAGCTTGGAGACGTGGCTTGCGGCTCCAAGTTGTGCCCACTATTCAGCCTAGTAATGATGATTTTCGTTCCGAAAA